>NZ_FR890727.1:0-13212 GCF_000435935.1 Ruminococcus sp. CAG:57
AATCATTCCTATGGCGGTTCATATTAGACATTATCTAATTGGGGATATTTGTTAGGCTTTGTCAAAATATTATTTTGACAATTACGTCAAGATTCATATCAACCTATTCGACACCGTTTCTTATTTTTGAAGCGGTTGTCGTATCAGTAATCAGTATGCTGTTTATCTGTTTTATTACATACTGGAATATCGGCGTTATTTCAAACAAATGGAGAGCTATGAAGCTTTGAGGGGTTTATAAGCTTCATTGATAAGTGGATAGAGAAAATGACCAGATTGGTGATTGCGTGAAAAATGCAGGATAGTTGTAAATATGTTGAATTATCGATACTACGAAAAAGACCGAGTAAGATGTTCCGGTGGAACATTTTGCTCGGTCCGATTTTTATTTGACTTGAATAGTTATTATGTTGTAATATCAGACCGGAGCCGCATATACTTCGTAGATCTCGGTATAATTAGAGGTAAATATGTGAAGCTGTCCCATATCATAAATGCTTACTCCGTAGTTGCTGAAAGCTTGTGCAATGTCATCGTACGAGTAGAAAGCAACTCCTGACGACACCTCACTTGCACTAATGCAAATATCCCAGCTATATGAGTACTTGTTTTCAAGGACCAGCATAGGAGCACTGTCACCACTGTAAACCATAGCAATTTTATAGCTATCGCTTATATACTTTAACCCGTCTGAAATCGTGAGATCTGACCAGACAGGTATGCCGCTTCCCATTTTATTTTGTAATAGTCACCAATCACATAACACCGTTATGTTTCAATATCATATAATATGCTGAAAATATAGTAAATGTATTGACATATCGAGCATTATATGCTAAGATAACAGTGTTATGTGAAGTGGAAAGCGGGTGCAGTAATGGGTGACGAACTTGAAACAAGGGAAAAGCTGTTGGAAAGTGCAATGGCCGAGTTCTCTGAAAATGGTTATATGAAGGCTTCTCTGAGAAAAATATGCGCTGACGCAGGCGTGACGACCGGTGCGCTGTATTTCTTCTTTAAAAATAAAAATGACTTGTTCAAGGCTATTGTCGATGAGCCGCTGAAAGAGCTTTGCAGGCTTCTTACGGAGCATTATATGCAGGACGCTCAGGATATGGATAGCGATGACCCTGCGGTGCTGTCTGCTGAGTATCACATTGATACTCACACCGACCTTGACAAGCTTGTTGATTATATGTATCTCCACTATGACGTTTTTATGCTGCTGCTCACGGGTGCGCAAGGGTCTGAGTATGAAAATACTGTGGATATGATCGTAGATATGACAGAACAGGGCTTTAGGATATCAGCGGAAAAAGCTGCCGCAAGAATGCCTAACTGCCACGTTGATGAGTATATGCTTCATTGGATAACCCATATAAGTGTTGACGCCTACACTCATTTGCTAACTCACGAGAGAGATGTGGAAAAGGCAAAGCTCCATATGCGCAGAGTAATGGAGTTTCTAATAAAAATATGGTTTACAATGATAGTCGAGGATTAGAAAATTGCCGCCTGCGGGCGGTAACTTTTAGAAATCTACATAACAACGTTATGTGTGAATTTTGTATCTCAAATGTTGATGAAATGTGCAGATATGCACATTTTTATATAAAGTAAAGTTAGCTAAGTCTAACTCATAAATGGAGGAAATGATATGTATTTGGAGATCAAAGATGTGAAGAAAAGCTACGGCAGTGACGCCAGCTATATTCAGGTGCTAAAGGGTATCACCACAAGTCTGGAAAAAGGTCAGATGTGCGTTATTCAGGGTACGAGCGGCTCTGGTAAATCCACGCTCCTTAACTGCATAGGCGGTCTTGACACTATGGACAGTGGCTCTGTTAAGGTCGATGGCAAGGAGATTTTCGGTCTTAAACCTGATAAGCTTGCCGACTACAGAAAGGAAAATCTGGGCTTTATCTTTCAGTTTTATAACCTCGTTCCAAATCTGACAGTTGTGGAAAATATTCAGGTTTGTGAATATCTTTCAGATTCGCCACTGGATATGGAAGAACTTCTTACAACGTTGGGACTTTCTGAACACAGAAACAAGTTTCCGTCACAGCTTTCAGGCGGTCAGCAGCAGAGATGTGCTATAGCAAGGGCACTTATAAAAAATCCAAAGCTACTTTTGTGCGACGAGCCTACAGGCGCTCTTGACTCCAAAACTTCAAGGGATATTCTCATTCTGTTGGAGAAAATAAACGAAAAATATGGCACAACAATGCTTATCGTTACTCACAACAATGCTATAAAAAATATGGTGCATAAGGTAATAATCGTTAAGGACGGACTTATCAAAAAGGATTATCTTAACGAAACACGCATACCTGCCGCAGAGCTGGAGGACTTGTAATGAACAGGGTACTCAGAAAAAGGCTCGGACGTGAGCTTAAAACAAATTTCGCACGTTATCTTGCGCTTGTATTGCTTATCGTAATGGGAATGTACATAATAGTTTCCGTGGTTGCAAGCGCAGACACTATCATCGACGGAACTGCCGAACATGGTAAGCAAAACAAGGTCGAAGACGGACAGTTCGGCGTTTTTATTCCTCTTACAGACGAGCAGGAAAAGGGAATAACAGACAAAGGGATTACTCTTGAACAGCATTTCAGCATTGACGTTACAGCGAAGGACGGCTCAAAGCTCCGTGTTTTCCGTAAAAGAAATGACATTGACCTTATCGAGCTTGACAGCGGAAGACTTGCTGAGAAAAAGGGCGAAGCGGTAGTCGAAAAGCGTTACAGCGAGGAACATTCTCTGTCAGTGGGCGATAAGCTTACAGCAGGCGGTGTTGAGTTTGAGATAGTTGGAATAGGAACTACACCTGACTATGACACACCTTTTGAAAATTTCTCTGACACGGCTGTGTCAAGCAAGGGCTTCGGACTTCTTTTCGTAAGCGACGATCAGTACGACTATTTCAAAAATGACAGTGAACAGAAAGCCGAAGACCTTTGCTATGCTTACAGACTTAACGGCAAGGCAACTGATGATGAGCTTAAGGAAATGATCGAGGATTTTGACTTTGATTATAAAAAAGTCACAGACAAGTATTATCTTGAAACTATCAAGGACGTCTTGAAACAGCGTGACGATATTTCAAATGGTATCGACAAGCTCTATGACGGCTCTCAGACCCTTAAAGACGGTGTGAAAGACCTTTCTGGGGGAGCAGACGCTCTATGTGACGCAATGGGCGGACTTTACGAGGGTGCAAAGGCACTCCCAGAGGGTGCGAACGCTATCACGGCAGGAGTTAAAGCCGCATATGACGGCTCAAAAGATTTGTCAGAGGGTGCAAGATCTGCATACAGCGGTGCAGAGAGTCTTGCAAATGGTATTGACAGCTTCAAAAAGCAGGCTGACGAGTTTCTTGACGAGGTGTTCACCATTGATCTTGACAATCTGACAATGTTCGTGAAAAAGGGCGACAACGTTCGTATAGCCGGTGCGGCAGGTGACGTTGTCATGAACAAATATGCAGGACTTGGTGTGGGTGTTATACTTATGGCACTTCTTACTTATGTTATCTCTGTTTTCGTCATTCATCAGATTCAGCGTGAAAGCAGTGTTATAGGTGCGCTTTATGCACTTGGTGCAAAGAAAAAAGATCTTATCCGACACTACGTAACATTGCCGACTATAGTTGCATTTGTTGGCGGAATAATCGGTGCGGTCATAGGCTTCTCACCTGTGGGAATCGATTATCAGCTTCTCGACAGCTACGCATATTCCTCGCTCCCTGATTTTACCCCTGTTTATCCTTTGTATCTTATCATTTACAGCATTGTAATGCCTCCTGTTGTTTCGTTTATAGTTAATACCCTTGTGATAAACAAGCGGCTTTCTCAGACGGCTCTTTCACTTATCAGAAACGAGCAGAAAACAGGTCACTACAGCAGAGTGAAGATAAAGAGCAGGAATTTTATCCGCAGATTTCAGATACGCCAAATGCTTCGTGAAATGCGCACAGGCATAACAGTGCTTCTCAGTATGCTGTTTTCACTGTTCATTCTTATGCTTGGCGTTGATTGCTACTATCTCTGTGAGAACGTGAGAAAAGACACTATCAATGACACAAAATACGAGTATATGTACACTCTGAAATATCCTGAGGAAAGCGTTCCAGATGGTGGCGAGGCTTGCTTTGTAAAAACGCTTTCAAAGGAACAGCTTGGCTATAACCTTGATGTCACCGTTATGGGTATGGACAGCGACAACAAGTATTATGATGTGAAAACACATAAGGGCAAGAGCTTTATAACAGTGAGTCAGTCAGTTGTGGAGCGTTACGGAGTGGCAAAGGGCGATAAGTTTATCCTGACAGACAATGCGACCTCAATGGATTACGCCTTCACAGTGGAGGATATCTGCGACGAGCGTGGCGGACTTATGGTGTTCATGGATATTGACAGTATGCGTGAGCTTTTCGGTGAGAGCGACACTTACTACAACTGTTTGCTTTCAGACAAGAAACTTGACATTGACGAGGGCAGACTTTACAGCACAACAACAAAATCGGATATCGAGCGTTCAGCGGCAGTTTTCACGGATCTTATGATGTCAATGATAGTAATGCTTATTGCGGTTGCTGTAATAATTTTCTGCTCTGTGATGTTCCTTATGCTGAATGTTACAATAGAAAGGGCTTCCTTTGGAATATCCCTTGTGAAGGTGTTCGGTTATAAGACCAAGGACGTGAAAAAGCTTTACCTAAACGGAAACGCAATTATCATCACTTTGGGCGCACTTATCGAGATACCGCTTTCAAAGATGTTTATGGACAAGGTTTTCCCAGTGTTCATTCCAAACGTAACAAGCGGAATAAACCTTGCATTCCCATGGTATGCTTACGTTATAATTTTCGCAGGAGTAATGGCAACATACTTTATCATCACCTCAATTCTTGTAAGAAAGCTTGGCAAGATAACCCCTGCCGAGGTGCTTAAAAACAGAGAATGATTTCTTGATATACAAAAAACGTACAGAGCGTAATGATGTGACCTCCAAATCGTTAGATTTTTGGTCTAACTTCTTGGGGTCGTATCATAAAGCTTTGTACGTTTTTGATTATGCCTAATTTGTATTATTGTCTATTTTGGTTATGATAACTGCGGCAATGGTAAGGACAATATATCCTGCTGTGACCTCAAATGGAAATTCTATTATTGCAGTTTCGGGGATTATAAAAGGCAAGGTAGATATTGCACAGCATGGAGGAAAATAAAGCTTTGCTTTTCGGCAAAGGACGAATATCACAGCCGAGGATAAAACTGCACCAAATGTCAGGGTAAGCCCAAGCTTTTCAGAGATAAAAAATCTTGCCATAACGCCTGCGAACGCAGCCGCCGCCATGAGAGCAATTGCGGTGTATTTTCTTTTCATAAGCTTTGAGCCTTTGCCGCTAAGCTCAAAAAATGCAACTATAAGCGGCGGAGCGATAAAGAATATCTCGTGAAAATGCGCAGGCAATACACAGATAACAAGCACCGTGATGACTTGTTTTGCTCTTAGTTTGAGAAGCTCTGAGCTTGGTTCGATAGGTCTATATTCATACTTTTCATGCAGACCAAAGTGTTCAAGAACTTTTTGAAAAATAAGTATAAATGCTGTCATGACCGCAACGGAAATGACGTAAACAGGGCTTTTTGTACCCATAAGTATCGGAAGTATGCAGGCGGAAATGGCAGGAACGAAGCTAGTTTTTGACAGTGTTATAACGCTCACTGCTACAAGAAGCCCCAAAGCTATACGAAGTATAAGTATCTCAGGGATAAACCGCACTATGCACACGCCTGCGACGGCGGCAGAAACTATCGCCGCAAAAAGCCGTGTGCGAGAGGTGTTCCACGATTGCACAGGCGCAATTAGAGCACCCATTGCCACTGCCGTTATCTCAGGAAAAATTATTTCCTTTTCCCCGAAGATCTCCGCCGAGCCGACCATTATTGCCACCACAGCAAGGGATATCTCCATAGCTATGTTTTGATTTTTATTCATTGCTTCACCTTGATGTTTTTTCTTTATTATAACATAAAGGGGAGAGGTTTTCAATCGGCAGTATCAAAAATACTCGTCTGACCGTCATGTGCAGCCACGATATAAATTCATGCCGTTTTTTTGCGAGAGTATACCTTTGCCGTTGTGAAGTGCATAACTTTTTCCACCATGATTTGTTACTAATATTATAGCGCATATGTTCTGCTATGTCGAGGCTTGAAAATCGCCTTCAAAGGTGCTATAATGGACAAAAAGCCAAAAGGAGCGTAAAAAATGAGAAATATACCTACAGATATTTACATAGAAAATGGAGCGGTAAAAAATCACGGGGGCGAAATAGCGGAACTTGGCAAAAAAGCCATGATAGTCACAGGCAGACATTCTTCTGCGGTGAATGGTTCTCTTGATGATGTCAAGGCAGTGCTTGAAAGTCAGGGAATTGGATATGTGATATATGATGATATTGAGGAAAACCCGTCTGTGGAAACTGTTTACACAGCGGCAACGGCGGCGGTAAAATACGGCGTGGATATGTTCGTGGCAGTGGGCGGAGGTTCGCCAATGGACGCAAGCAAGGCGATATCAATGCTTGCTAAGAATGGGATAGTTTGCGAAAATGCCGAATTTTCCGAAAGCGAGGGCGTTGTAAAAGCTGAGAAGTGTGAGCTTTCAGAGAACATTGCCAAGGTGGAGGAGCTTTTGTACACTCCTGCGAAACTACCTTTTTATCCTATAGTCTGTGTGCCTACCACCTGCGGAACAGGCTCGGAGGCTACACCTTATTCTATCCTGACGTCCCACATCAAGCAGACCAAGAAATCTATTGCCCACAAAATATTCCCGTCACTTGCATTGGTTGACTACGGCTATCTTAAAACATCCTCATACAGCGGCATGAAAAGCACCTGCGTTGACGCACTTGCTCACATGATAGAGTCACGGCTCAACACCAACGCAAATGCGTTCAGCCGTGCATACGCCGAGGAGGGTATGAGGCTTTGGGCAAGCTGTAAGGGCTGTCTTGAAACTGAGGAGAGATTTGCTCATATGACCGATGATGAGTTCTCAACTTTCATGCAGGCATCAGTGCTTGCAGGCATGGCGATAGCCTACACAGGCACAAGCATACCTCACGGTCTGAGCTATACTTTGACCTATGAAAATGGCGTACCCCACGGCAAGGCAGTAGGCGTTTTTCTGTCAGGCTTTTTGAAAAAATACTGTGACAGCACCGAGGTGGAGTATGTTGTAAAACAGCTTCTTGGCTTTGACGATATCGACGCTTTCCGAGATTATATCAGGACGCTTTTTGGCAAGCTTGATATGTCAGAGGAGCTTTGGAAGAAGGACAGAGACGGAATACTTGCCAACCCTGCCAAGCTTAAAAATTATCCTTTTGAGCTTACGGCAGATATGCTTGACGATTACGTTCGCTATTATAACGCATAAAAAAAGCTGTCAGGGCGGTGGCTCTGACAGCTTCTTTATTACATCTTCGCAAGCTTGTTTATCTCTGCAAGTTCAGCTTCTGTGAAGTCAAGGCGGTCAAGACAGCCTATGTTTTCCGTTATCTGCTCAGGACGGCTTGCACCGATAAGCACAGTAGTAACAGCCTTGTTGTGAAGCACCCATGAAAGTGCCATTTGCGAAAGGGTCTGTCCCCTCGAAGCGGCGATATCATTAAGCTTGTTGAGCTTTTCTATCATTTTGTCGTTAAGCTCATTGCCTATCCATGTTTCGCCTCTGCCTACCCTTGAATCTGACGGTATGCCTTTTAGATATTTGCTTGTGAGAAATCCCTGATACAGTGGCGAGAACACTGCAATGCCAAAGCCTTCAGAAAGTGCAAGGCTGTCAAGCTTATCGTCCTCTATCCAGCGGTTGAGTATGGAATATGAGGGCTGATTGATAATAAAAGGAGTTCTGAGTTCACGGAAAATTTTCAGCATTTCGGCTGTGTCGGCTCTGTTGTAATTTGATATGCCAACATAAAGCGCCTTGCCCTGTCTTACTGCATTGTCAAGTGCAAGGGCAGTCTCTTCAAGAGGCGTTTCGGGATCTCTTACATGGTGATAGAAAATGTCAACATATTCAAGTCCCATTCTTTTTAGAGATTGGTCAAGGCTTGCCGTGAGATATTTTCTCGAGCCGTTTTTGTCACCGTATGGACCTGCCCACATTTCATAGCCTGCCTTGGTGGAAATGCACATCTCGTCACGGAACTCTCTCATGCCACGGTCGAGTATCCTGCCGAAGTTTTCCTCTGCCGAGCCGTTGTAGGGATTGCCATAGTTGTTTGCAAGGTCAAAATGTGTGATACCGCTGTTGAACGCAGTGTGTACCATTCTTTCCATGTTCTCAAAATTGTTTTTCAGGCTGAAATTCTGCCAGAATCCCAGCGATACAGCCGATAGTTTGAGCCCGCTTTTTCCACAGCGGTTGTATATCATTTTGTCATATCTTTTATCGTCAGGTATAAACATTTCAAAAAACCTCCTATATAATCGTATTAGTGCATAAATTATCCCACTTACTTTTATGATTATAGCATATTGTATTATCTATGTCAATGTGCTATAATTGAATAAGTTATATGATAAAAAATATGTGTGTAATGCACAATAAATGGAAAGATAATAATATGAGAAATGATATGAACAGAAGAATTATCGCTGCTGTATGTGCTGTGGTCATGATGGGAGCAATGCTCACAAGCTGTGCTAAAGAAACAGGTGAAAGCTCAAAAGGGGAGAGTAGTTCTGCCGAATCTCAGGCTGTGACAACAACGGCTGAGCCTGTTGTAACTCTTCCTGCCACCACAAAGCAGGTCATAAATCCTGAGCCTGCTACTTATGAAAGCCTGAGTGCTGACAAGGCTGAAAAAGAAAGTTTTAAGAAAAAGATACGATCAGAAAGTAAGATACCTGTTATAAGCGTCACGACTGCCCCTGACGATATGATAGCTTCAAGGGAGAAGTATACTTCCTGCGTGGTGGACGTTTTCAATTGTGATGAAAAATTGGAGATAAACGAAGCCTCAGCAGGCATAAAGGTAAGAGGAAATTCAAGCGCATATTACGGCGATGTTAGTCAGATCCTTGCAAACAAAGTGCCTTATAGGATAAAATTTGATAAAAAGACAAATATGCTTGGGCTTAATAACGGCGCAGAGTGCAAAAGCTGGGTGCTGTTGAAATCAGACTGGGATCTAATAAGAAACGATATCGCATTCCGTTTTGGCAGAACTATCATGGGTGACAGCAATTTCTGCTCAGACGGTCAGCTTGTTCACCTCTATGTGAACGAGGAGTTTCAAGGCGTTTATGAGCTTTGCGAACAGTGTCAGATAAATCCAAACAGAGTGGATATCTCCGAGCCTGAGGAGGGCTGCACCGACTCTGATATAGGCTATTATCTTGAGCTTGACAACTATGCAACAAGCGATGAGGATAACCATTATATAAGCATGGACTATGGAAATGCCACTGTCACCGATATAAACGGCGAAACAAGGCAGTTCGTTCCTGCGGAATATTCTATCAAGAATGACCTCTATTCGCAAAATCAGATAGACTTTATTGACAAGTATCTCAACAATCTGTTCAAGATAGTTTATGAAGCCTGCGAGAACGGCAAATATTACAAATTTGATGAAAATTATGACCTTGTTGACTCTGATGTTACCACCGCTGAGGAAGCCGTTTCTAATGTTATGGATATAGACTCAGTGAGAGATATGTATATTCTTTATGAGATCGTACATGACTATGACTGTGGTGAGGGAAGCTTCTATATGTGCGTCGATTTTTCAAAAGACAGTAAATGTCCTAAGCTGAAATTCACCTCACCTTGGGATTTTAACTGGGCATATAATGACAGCACTGAGAAATATTATGCTGGTGCTTTCACAGACAAGAATTTTGTGGCTAAAAACGGCGATCGTTCAAACCCATGGTTTATCATTCTTTGTAAGCAGGATTGGTTTATGGACGCTGTCAAGGAAAAGTGGACGGAGATGAGCCGGGAGAAGCTTTTACAGGGCTGTATAAAAACAGAGCGTGAATATCTCAAAGAGTATGACGCCGACCTTAGAAAAGGCGAAGAGTGGGGTCCTGACTCTGCGGAGGATCTTTTCAATTGGATCGAAAACCGCATTTATTGGCTCAACAGTCAGTGGAAAATAAAGTCTGACGTTAGTAACAGTGCTTCTTAAATGATAAATTTTATTCAATTAAGGCAATACCGCGCAAAGATTGTGCGTCAGATGCGTAGTCAGATTTTTTGTCAGATTGCACAAAAATTCCGCAGGCATACTGCCGTATGTCAAGGGATTTTTGTGTGATATGACGGAAAATCTGCAAGCAGATGGCGTGCAAAGCCGTCAGGCGGGCTTTGTGCGGTGTTGCCTTAATAAATCAGGCTTGAAAAATGCTGTAAAATCGGTATAATAAGATAGTATCCCCATATTGAAAGGAGGAAATGTCTGCAACGCAGGCATAATAAAATATGACGGAAAAATTATTCAAGCTGAAAGAAAATCACACCGATGTTAAAACTGAGATAATGGCGGGCGTGACGACTTTCATGACCATGGCATATATCCTTGCCATAAACCCGAGCATTCTCGGCAGAACGGGCATGGATCCTACAGCCGTACTTCTTGCCACCTGTATCGCCTCTGTTATTGGAACAGTGTGCATGGGACTTATGGCAAATCTGCCTTTTGTGCTTTCCGCAGGCATGGGACTTAACGCTTACATGGCTTACACTGTTGTGGCAGGCTACGGCTATCCATGGCAGGTTGCACTGCTGGCAGTTTTCGTCGAGGGTATCGTCTTTATCGTGCTTTCCCTCACAAACGTCAGAGAAGCCATTTTCAATGCAATACCTGTGGTGCTGAAAAAAGCGGTGTCCGTTGGCATCGGTCTTTACATTGCCTTTATCGGACTTCAGAATGCTGGACTTTGCGTTGACAGTTCAGCCACTCTTGTTACCATAACAGGCTTCCGCAAGAATTTCACAACTTCGGGCATATGTGCGCTTCTCACTATCGTGGGACTTTTCATCACTATTATCCTATATATCAAAAAAGTCCGTGGCTCTATTCTTATGGGTATAGTGGCAACATGGGTAATAGGCATGATATGTCAACTTGTAGGGCTGTATGTTCCTGACGCTGAAAGCGGCTATAATTCGCTTTTTCCTACAATGTCGCTTACGGATTTTTCAAAGCTTGGCGAAACATTTGGTCAGTGCTTTAAGGTGGATATGCACAGCATTGGTATCTTCAATTTTATAGTCGTGGTATTCTCCTTCCTGTTCGTTGACCTTTTCGACACTTTAGGCACTCTTATCGGCGTATGTTCAAAGGCAGATATGCTTGATGAAAAGGGCAGACTTCCGCAGATAAAGCCTGCGCTTCTTGCTGACGCCGTTGCCACAACAGCAGGCGCAGTTCTTGGTACTTCCACCACCACAACATTCGTTGAGTCCTCAGCAGGCGTTGCCGCAGGAGGCAGAACAGGTCTTACCTCTGTCACAGCCGCAGTGCTGTTTGCACTGTCAATGTTCTTTGCACCTATCTTCACGGCTATACCATCCTTTGCAACAGCTCCGGCACTTATAGTAGTAGGCTTTTTGATGTTCAGCTCTATCACTGACATCAAGTTTGATGACGGCAATTATACAAAGGCTATCCCTGCGTATCTTTGCATTCTTTCAATGCCTCTTTTCTACAGCATTTCAGAGGGCATCTCTCTTGGAATAATCTCATATGTTGTTATAAATCTTCTTTGCGGAAAGCGCAAGGATATCACACCGCTTATGTATGTGCTTGCAGTGCTTTTCGTGCTGAAATATGTGTTCTTATAAGGAAAGCTTTCAAAGAACAGTTCTGAAACTTGCCATGCTTTCCTGTTCATTCTGCTACAGAATGAGAATTGGCGTAAAATGACAAAAAAAGCGGCAGCCGTTACCGACTGCCGCTTTTGTTATATGCTTTTTATTATCTCTCTGAGTTTTTCCGTAAGCACTGCCGCTGCCTTTTTGTGGGTCTTTTCAGTAGGGTGCCAGTTTGCCGCAAAGCCGTCATTTGCACCGTCCTGCTCATGGAACATCATTGAGCTTATCTTGCTGTCAGCGTGGCTTTCAAGATATATCTTTATTCCCTCCTCAACAGCAGGGAATATCCTCTCGCCCATTATTCCAACAGTGCAGAGAATGTAAGCCTGCGGATTTTTCTCACGAACGACCGCAAGAAAATCAGCATAAAGCTTTGAGAAAACAGCCTGCCTGTCCTTGTAGTCACGGCAGTAGCTGTCGTCGTTTGTGCCAAGGTTTATAACGATTATCTGCGGAATATATTTGCTGAAATCCCAAGGGATATCCTGCGGAGCAGTGCCTGCAAAATTGCCCCTTGAAAAGCCGTAGCTGCAATAGAACTGTGGAATTGTCTGTTCACTGATAGGCTCGTCACCTTCTGTGTAGCCTGATACTATGCCATAGCCGCTGGCTGAAAACATACTGTATTCAGCATCAAGTGCCTTGGCGGTCTTGTAGGCGTAGGCTTTTGTAACGTCCTCTGTGGCGGTGGTGAACTGGTGGTTTTCGTCCTCATCATCAACACCATAGCCGCAGGTTATAGAGTCGCCGATAAATTCTATTTTAAGCGGTTTTTCAGGCAAAGCCTCAGCACTGCCCTCGGCGAAAGCCTCAACGCCAACTGCTGACATTGGAGATTCCGAAAGTTTTATTATCTCCACAACTGACTGAGCGTTTTCCGTGCGGTCTATTACCGTGACTTCTTTTTCTGCACAGTCGATCATCTCGTCAACTACTCTCTTGCCGTCAACATAAACGGCTATCCTTGCATAGTCGATAGGGTTTTCGCCCACTGCGATATTGTCGCCTTTGAGCTTCAAAACAAGCTTTGTGCCGTCAAATGTGAATGACGCACCGCTTCCTGAAAGACCGAGCCACATTACCTCGTCTTTGAAATATACTCTGCCTGTGAGCTTTGCATTTTTGTCAAGCTGTAATCTATCCATACTTTTTCCTCT
Source organism: Ruminococcus sp. CAG:57 (assembly GCF_000435935.1). NCBI lineage: Bacteria > Bacillati > Bacillota > Clostridia > Eubacteriales > Oscillospiraceae > Ruminococcus > Ruminococcus sp. CAG:57. The sequence goes on from NZ_FR890727.1 coordinate 13,068, forward strand.
TTTTCATCTATGATCTTCTTTAGCTGACGCAAAAAGGCTGCGTGTCAGCTCCGTAACAATAAGAGTATAACACACAGCCATATTATTGTCAACTTATGCAAGGGAATTTACGTCACCCTCACGCTTTTGCTTAACAAGCAGAGCA
>NZ_FR890727.1:13280-17315 GCF_000435935.1 Ruminococcus sp. CAG:57
CTCGATACCAATGCAGATGAGATATTCCTTTGTGCTGAATACTCCACCGCTCATGCCGAAAAGCATATTGTTGGCTTTGGTGTACCAGTATGCAGGGAACAATCTTCCCACTGCAAGAACGCCTCCTGTGAGCAATTCCTGCGGCACGAAAACTCCGCAAAGAAAGCTCATGCCAAGACCGATTATGTTCGATATAGCAGTTATGCCGTTGTCGCTAAGGTCAAACTGCGCTATTATCATTGCTATGCCTGCGGCGGCAATGATATATACAAAGCTGTTAAGGCAGGCGAGCCAGAATTTCACGCTGAGCGTTTTGCCCCAAATTATTGCGACTATCATAAACAAAAGCCATATGCTAAACACCAAGATACTTGCCCCAAGAGCCGTCTGTCTGCTGTAGTTTGCTGATGTCAGGCTTGAACACATTGTGCGTTCTCGAACGCCTTTTCTGTTTAGCGTAAGTATTACAGGGCAAAGGGTAACAATGAGCATGGACAGCATAACGTATGCAAGATACTGAAAATAGTAGCCGAATATTGCCGGCATACCTGTTCCGCCCTTGTTGTTAAAGTTTTTAAGCTCCGCCTTTACTTGCTGAGAAACTGCCGTTTGGGCAAGCTCCATGGCGTTTTCTGTGCTTTCACCTGCCGTCATGTACGCCTTTACGCTTGAAAGATAGCCGTCAAGCCTGCTTTCAAAAAGCTGTCCGCCGTAGCTGGAGGGCATTTTGAAATTCTCAAAAAGTCCGTCAAAATCCCCTGCGTTTATCTTGTTGCCAAAGCCCTTGTTTATATAGAGAACATAGTTGGCACGTTGATAATAAACGGCGTCGATGACCTCGTCTTCATCATCTGCAAGCTCCACCTTTTTGTTGTCGCTGAATATAAAGTCCTGCAAACGCTTGCTTTCGGCACTGTTGTCACGGTCAATGACGGATACGGACATTTTATAGTCCTCATAGTCATTGTTATCTTTTGCAGTATCCGCCATTATTACTGCTATGACCATAAATATGACGAGATATAATAAAGCAGACGTAAGTCTTGTTTTGAGTATTTTCATAAAGGTCTTAAAGACTTGCATATTTACGCCTCCTTGTAAGAACATATCCACCAAGGGTGAACAGCACTGTGTATATCGCCATTGAAATTATCTTCACTGTGAACCGCCTGTAGTCATCGTAGAGATTAAGACAATAGAAGCTGTCTGAGATAACTGCGGCAGGGTTTATTTCATTGAATATCGGGCAATGCTCTGCAACAGTGCCTTTCATGGTGTTTGACATAAGACCGCTGAAGAAACAGCAGGTCATTGATACCGCCATGACTACAGACATTTTTAAACCCTCTTTTATGCGGAAAGAGCCAACGAAAAATCCCATGGATATTCCCATTATTCCGCCTAGCACTGCGGCAAGGTAAACAAGGGGGAGCTTACTGCCGAAATCCACTTTAAGCACAAATCTTAGGAACGTCACCGATATCACCATGCATATCATTTCCACCGCATGAAAAGCAAGGAGCGTTGCCGTTATGCTTGTAAGCTTGTTCACTGGAGAACAGCAACGTCTTGCGCCAAGTGCAGACAGGTCACCCTGATTTTCCTGTGCCACGAACAGACCTGACATCGAGCCGAAAAGTGCCGTCATGGCAAGAAGATTATAGAAAAACTGTATCGTTATATCAGGATTGCCGTGGAGAGGTATATCCTCATTTGGGCTTATCTTCTCAGAAAGGGAAGCTATGACCTTATCAAGCTTTTGCGGAGCGTTCTTTGCAGTGTCGGTTATTATCTTTTCCTGAGTTTTGTATTGCTGTATGAAAGTCTTTACAATAGTCTGCTGGATACCTGTTGAGCCAAACTCAAGGGAGAGGTCGGAAGCTTTTATAATGCCTTTTATATCCTCGCTTTTAAGCATTTCTTCTGCCTTGTCAATGTCTGTATACGTCACCTTGAAAAGAGCCTCATCACTATCTGTTATCTGTTCAAGCACCTGTTTAAGGATATCGTTTTCTTCTATATTTGTCACCGCAACAGGTATCGCATTGAATACAACATCTTTTTCGTATATTCCTGAAAACGCCATCTTAAAAAAGCAACCCAGTATTATGGGAAAGGCTATGAGCCAGAAGAGTATGGCTTTTTGACGCAGACAGCTTTTAAATTCGTATTTGAATATGTTTGAGAACATTCTATCACTCCTTATCCCTGAGAGCTTTGCCGGTTATTTCAAGGAAAACGTCATTGAGGGTAGGCTGCTCAGAATAAACGCTGCCGAAGCCCACCTGATTTTCCTGCAATATTTTCAGTATCTCAATAAGATTGTGCCGTCCCCCTGTACAGCGTGCAACGAGCTTGTTGTCGGCATAGGAAACATTATAAACGTGTTCCAAAGCTTCTATTTGTTCACGGACGTTTTCAGGAAGCTGGAGTATCTCGGCGGTGATAGTTTCGGTGTTCTTTATCATGCGTTTGAGTTCCTCTGTAGTACCCTCGGCTATCTTACTGCCCTTATCCATTATGGCGATACGGGTGCATATCTGCTCGACTTCTTCCATGTAGTGGGAGGTGTAAATTATAGTCGCACCTTCACGGTTGAGCTGTAAAATGCCCTCCGGTATCTTGTTTCTTGATTGTGGGTCAACGGCAACTGTCGGCTCGTCAAGTATGATAAGCTCAGGCTTGTGTGCAATACCACAGGCAATGTTAAGTCGTCTGAGCAGACCGCCTGAAAGCTTTTTAGGGTGGAACTTCACAAAGTCCTCAAGTCCCACAAAAGCTATGGCATCGTCAACATATTTCTTTCGTGTGGCTTTGTCGGTGATGTAAAGCCCGCAAAAATAGTCAATGTTCTCATACACAGTCAGCTCGTCAAACACCGCAACATTCTGCATTATAACGCCAATACGCTTTTTTACCCCATAGTTCACAGGGGACATTTTTTCACCGAATATCTCGATGTCGCCCTTATCGTATGCCAACAGTGAGAGCAGGCAGTTTATCGTGGTGGTCTTACCCGAACCGTTAGGACCGAGAAGTCCGAAGACCTCGCCTTTTTTTATTTCAAGATCAAAGTGGTCAAGAGCAATAAGCTCCTTGTATCTTTTTACCAGATTGTCTATTTTTACTACAGTTTCAGCCATAAGAAAAACCTCCCTTAGTTTGTATTATCATTATACAATACTATCCGCCAAAAAGCTAGTGAGCAAAGTCATATCTTCATGTGACAAATGTCATATTATAAAAAAGCAGAGCGGCTGGTGACCAACTCTGCTTTGCAGTTATTTAAGCTGTGCTGTAAATATCATCATGCCGTTTTCGGCTTTGCATGATATCTTGCTTTTGTGCGACCTGACTATTGCCTGTGCAATAGAAAGCCCAATGCCGTAGCCGCCTTTTTTCTCACCTTTTGACCGAGAACGTGAGCTGTCGTCACGATAAAATCTGTCAAAAAGTTTTGTTAGGTCGCCTTGCGGTGGTTCTTTGCAGGTATTTGAAACTTCTAGGTCAGTTTCCTTGCCATTATGAGAAGTGAAAAGCTTTACTATTATCTCGCCATCCTCGTCAGCATATTTTACTGCATTTTCCGTGAGGATAGAAACAAGCTGTCTTATCGCACCCTCGTCACCGTGATAGGAAAGTCCGTTGGCAACATCAATGGTGAGCTTTTTGCCCTTTGTTTCCGCAAGGGTAGTAAAAGGCGAAGCGGCGTCATAAACAGCGTCAGAAATATTGAAATCAGCCATGGTAAGAGCAGGCTTTTCCTCCTCCATTTTTGCAAGGCTTAAAAGCTCTTTCAGCAGACCGTTGAGCCTTGTTATCTGATTTTTTATGCTCACCGTCCACTGGTTTGGCTCTGACACCATTTCAAGAACTTCCGTGTTTGCGGAGATTATGGCCAGCGGCGTTTTTATCTCGTGCCCTGCGTCGGTGATGAACTGCTTTTGCTTTTCAAAGCTTTCCACAACAGGTCTTATTGCACGCTTTGAGAAGATTATGATAAGCAGACATACAAGTATATATCCTGCCGCCCCT
>NZ_FR890727.1:17359-22132 GCF_000435935.1 Ruminococcus sp. CAG:57
CACAAGAAGGAAACGGTTTTTAGTTGCGGCGTCACTGCGGCAGTCCATGAAAACTATTATCTTGCCTTTGTCAGTGTCGCCTGTTTTGTAGCGGTAGTTTCCTGACGTGCCTGAAGTCTTGCCGCTGTCAAGAATGCTTTTGCCGTATTCTATAGCCTGCGAACTTGACACCGCCGCAACGTGTCCTGTATCTACCTTGGTTATTTCGCCATTGCTGTCGGCGTATACAACAAAATACCTTGTCTGATACTTAGTTTCCTCGTTAAAGCCTCTGTGCTTATCAGGCTTTTTGCTCTCAGGGGGAGAGGCGCTGTCTGAATTATCCTGCGGCTTGTCATGCTTCATGCCCTTGGGGTCGAACTCAGGAAATCTGCCGTCATTTTCGATTATTATGTTCAGCAGATCGTCTGCATTCTTGTTGGTCTGATAGATATTCACTCCATTTATGCCGCTTATTATGGCAAACTCTACGATAAGAAGGCACACAGCGGCGATAACAACGAATTTCCGCTGTAAACGCTTAATCATTATGCTTTTCCTCTAGTGTGTAGCCCACGCCCCTTGTGGCTTTTATCTCGATATCTGCACCGATAAGACCAAGCTTTTTACGCAGATATGAAATATATACCCACACCACGTTTATCTCAGCGTCAGAGTCATAGCCCCATATCTTTTCCATGAAACGCTCTGTGGAAATAAGCGTGCCGTGATTTAGCATAAGGGCTTCTATCATTTGAAACTCTTTGTTGCCAAGCTTCTGAGAGCCGTTAGGACCTGAAAGCTCAAAACTCTGTCTGTTGAGAGAAACGTTTCCGAAAGTAAGGGTAGAGGGTGCAAACTCAGTGCGGCGGCGTGTCATTGCCCTTATTCTCGCAAGAAGCTCGCCCATTGCAAATGGCTTTGTAAGATAATCGTCAGCACCCGAATCAAGTCCGGTTATCCTATCGTCAATATCAGACTTTGCAGTAAGCAGAAGAACAGGGGAGCCGATACCCTTTTCACGGAGTTTTGTAAGCACCTGTATGCCGTCCATACCAGGCATCATAATGTCAAGTATTATGCCGTCATAATCCTGTGCAATTGCATAGTTGTATGCGTCGATGCCGTTGTAAACAGCGTCAACAGAATAGTTTTTGTGTTTAAGCACTGCCGAAAGCGCATTTGCAAGCTCCACTTCGTCCTCGGCAAGAAGTAATCTCATTAAAATTCCTCCCTATAAGTCATTATAATATCTTACGATATATGATAACCTATGAACTTTAAACTCACTTTAAATGTATTATACCATAAATATTTTTTTCGGGCAATAAAAATCTGCCCCCGAAAACCGAGGGCAGATAAAAGATTTTTGAATTAGAATGCTGTCTTGTAGATGCCGAGGATAGATTCAACTGTGCAAGGTCTTGGATTTCCTCCTGTGCATACATCTGCGAATGCAGACTCTGAAAGTGCCTGAAGATCCTCTTCCTTAACGCCTATCTCGTGGAGCTTCTCAGGGATTCCAACATCCTTTGAAAGCTGCTTAACTGCGTTTACTGCGGCTGCTCTGTATTCAGCCTGGCTCATGCCTGTTGTGTCAACGCCCATTGCCTCTGCAATGTATTTGAACTTTTCGCCTGTGTATTCAGCGTTGTACTCCATTACATACGGAAGAAGAACTGCATTTGCGATACCATGAGGTGTATCATAGAATGCGCCAAGTGGGTGAGCCATGCCGTGAACAACGCCAAGACCGACGTTTGAGAATCCCATGCCTGCGATATACTGACCGAGAGCCATGTCCTCACGTCCCTGAGGATCGTTCTCAACAGCCTTTCTCAGTGAACGTGAGATTATCTCTATTGCTTTGAGGTGCATCATGTCTGTAAGCTCCCAAGCGCCAAGTGTTGTGTAGCCCTCGATAGCGTGTGTAAGAGCGTCCATACCTGTTGAAGCTGTAAGTCCCTTTGGCATTGATGACATCATCTTTGCGTCGATAACTGCAACAACTGGGATATCGTGTGGATCAACGCAAACGAACTTTCTCTTTTTCTCCTCGTCTGTGATAACATAGTTGATAGTTACCTCTGCGGCTGTGCCTGCTGTTGTAGGAACTGCGATTATAGGAACACTAGGATTCTTTGTGTCAATAGCGCCCTCAAGAGAAGTAACGTCAGCATACTCAGGGTTGTTTATGATGATACCGATAGCCTTTGCAGTGTCCATTGATGAGCCGCCGCCGATAGCGATAAGATAGTCAGCATCTGCTGCCTTGAAAGCTTCGATACCAGCCTTTACTACCTTTACAGTAGGGTTAGCCTTTACCTGAGAGAATATATCATAAGCAAGTCCTGCTTCCTCCAAAAGATCTGTAACGTTCTTTGCAACGTTAAATTTGATAAGGTCAGGGTCTGTTACAACAAGAGCCTTTTTAAAAGCTCTCTTCTTTGCCTCTGTAACTATCTCGCTGATCGAGCCTGCACCGAAATATGAAGTTTCATTAAGTATCATTCTGTTAGCCATTTGATTATTCCGCCTTTCAAATATATGATCTCTGTTATCAAAGTTATATCTTTGATTATTGATATTATACAACTTTTATACCATGATTTCAATTATTTTTGTGTAAAATATTAGCGGCGCAATATTGTGTAAAACAGCCAAAAACATAAATCATTTAATCTAAGGCACACCATACAAGGCGTAACCTGTGAATGATACTTTTTTCTTGACAAATCGGCAAAAATGTGCTATAATTCTCAATTAGGAAAGTTACCTTGCGGAAAATTTCGCAAGGTGCTTTTGTGTTTTATAGGCTTTTTGTGAAAAATTACGATTTTCTTTCCTTTGATGGGAGAAAATATATTTATAATTTTTATTGTTTATAATTTTTGCGAAATATATTAAGCAAATCGTTACAGAAAGCATTCGCTTTGCTGTGTCTTGATAAATCGGAGGAGTATGTATGATTAGAGAAGATTTAAGAAATGTTGCTATTATTGCCCACGTTGACCACGGTAAGACTACCCTTGTAGACCAGATGCTCAAGCAGAGCGGTACTTTCAGAGAAAATCAGGCTGTAGAAGAAAGAGTCATGGATTCAAACGATATCGAGCGTGAGAGAGGAATCACTATCCTTGCAAAGAATACTTCTATCAAGTATAAGGACGTTAAGATAAACGTTATCGACACCCCAGGCCATGCTGATTTCGGTGGTGAGGTAGAGCGTGTTCTTAAAATGGTAAACGGTGTTATACTGCTTGTGGACGCAGCCGAGGGTCCAATGCCACAGACAAGATTTGTGCTTCAGAAAGCACTTGAGCTTGGTCATAAAATAATCATCGTTATCAATAAGATAGACAGACCTGACGCTCGTCTTAACGAGGTAGGCGACGAAGTTCTCGAGCTTCTCATGGATCTTGACGCTACTGACGAGCAGCTTGACAGCCCTATCCTTTATTGCTCAGGCAGAGCAGGTACAGCTACTCATTCGCCAGACGAAGAGGGCAAGGATATGATACCTCTCTTTGATGAGATACTCAGCTATATCCCTGCACCTGAGGTAGATACTGAGGGTCCAATGCAGTATCTTGTTTCCGCTATCGACTACAACGAGTATGTAGGAAGAATAGCTATCGGCCGTATCGAGCGTGGCGAAATGAAAGTTAATCAGGACGTTACGATCGGCGACTATCATCAGACTAAGAAGGAATATCGTGGTAAGATAGTTACAATGTATCAGATAGAGGGACTTAACAGAGTTCCATGCCAGAGTGCAAAGGCTGGCGATATCGTTTGTATAAGCGGTATCGAGAACATCACTATCGGTGACACTATCTGTGACTTCGGCAACTTTGAGGCTGTACCTTTTGTAAAGATATCCGAGCCTACAGTTGAAATGACATTCTCTGTAAATAATTCGCCATTCGCAGGCAGAGAGGGCAAGTTCGTAACGAGCCGTCACCTGAGAGACAGACTTTTCAAGGAGCTTCTTAAGGACGTTTCACTGAGAGTTTCTGAAACAGACAGCACAGACGCTTTCAAGGTTGCAGGACGTGGCGAAATGCACCTTTCTATCCTTATCGAGAATATGCGTCGTGAGGGCTATGAGCTTGGCGTTTCAACACCGCACGTTCTGTTCAAGGAGATAGAGGGCAAGCTTTGCGAACCTATCGAAAGACTTGTTATTGACGTTCCTGAGAACTGCGTAGGTTCTGTTATGGAGAAGATAGGTGCAAGAAAGGGCGAGCTTCAGGAAATGGCACCTGTTGGAAGCAGAATGAGACTTGAATTTCTTATCCCTGCAAGAGGACTTTTCGGATACAAGAGCGAATTCCTTACAGACACAAAGGGTGAGGGTATCATGAGCTCTGTATTCCATGACTACGAGCCATATAAGGGCGAGATACCAAAGAGAGCAACAGGCTCACTTGTTGCGTTTGAAACAGGCGAGGCTGTAACATACGGTCTTTACAACGCACAGGAGAGAGGCGAGTTGTTCATCACAGCAGGCACACCTGTATATGAGGGAATGATAGTTGGCGCTTCACCAAAGCAGGAAGACCTTGTTGTAAATGTCTGCAAGAAGAAGCACCTTACAAATACTCGTGCAAGCGGTTCTGATGACGCGCTCAGACTTGTTCCGCCAAGAAATCTCAGCCTTGAGGATTCACTTGAGTTTCTCGCTGATGATGAGCTTCTTGAAGTAACACCAAAGAGCATAAGAATAAGAAAGCGTATTCTGAGCAACTCACAGAGAGCTAAGGAAAGAGCTAAAATGTAATAATAACAAAA
>NZ_FR890728.1:0-2204 GCF_000435935.1 Ruminococcus sp. CAG:57
GAACTATGCCTCTACGGTAAGCTACAGGAATAACGCCGACGACGAATACGCTTATCGCTTTGCTTCGGGGTATGTTTCTTCTTATCTTGAAAGCTTGGTGCTGGAGGAGTATACGGAGGTTCAAGCGGGTAAAACAATTCGTTTTTCACATGACCCAACCGATATAAATTTCAAAGGAAAATCATTGTGGAATGAATGGGAGTATAAAAAAATAAATATGGGTATAAAAATTATTCTCGGAAGGAGATTTTTGGTATGCAACCTACTAACTATGAATTCCTAGATAAAATTGCAGATGTATTTTTATCTCAAAGAGCATGTGGCAATAACAATGAATTAATAGATACAGTTTCTTTTTATGACAATAAAATGTCTTCTATCGTTTATGATTATTATCCATTTGAGGTTGAAATTAGAGATAACAACTTATATTTTTTTATCATAACAAATCGCAGTGAAAAGAAAATGCTATTTTCGTCATCGCTTAATACCGACTTTGATAAGCTTTGTGACAGTTTGATAAAATGTATAACGACAGATGTAAAAAAGCAAATTCCCAAGAAATTTTTAAAAGCAAAGGGGTTTTTATAATGAATGAAAATCGAGCAGAAATAAAAGCCAAAATAGTGGAAACTGAAATGAAAAAATATTTTGGTAGTTTAGTTTCGAATTTTAATTTGATAGACGCTTTTTACGGCAATGGACATGAAGAATTTAGTTTGGGATTCAAGTATTGTGACTATTTTGATATGCGCTTTAATTATGGTCAAGGTGCTTGCGGATGCTGCATATGTTATGATTGGGGTGATAATAATGAGGCTATACTTATTAAAACCTCAATTGATGGTTGGTGGGAAAAAATTTCAATTCAATGGAAAAAATATTTTCATGAACTTAAAAAAGAACTGGATTTGCGTATTCCCGATGATTATTTAAAAGAATTTTTTTATAAATCCTAATACCGAAACAAATGTAGTGTGAACTAATGCGAATGCTACGGAACATATGGGGGAATATGTTGGTCGCTTTTAAAGTGTTGAAGGGAGAGATAGTTTTTGAACGATATAATCAGTACATTTAATGACTTGTATTATAAAATTCAAATATCTCATAATATTTGTTTGGCTGATGTAAGAAATATATGTTTGAAATCTTATAATAATTCTGTTGTCTGCGATGTTGATGGTGGCGCCCCGGAAATATATTACGAAATATTAGAGAGGGATTGTGGGCATTTTGCTGTTTTGAAAATAGAGCGAAACAGTCACGAGATTATATATGAAAGTGTTAATGCTGATTTCGCAGCAATTGCTCTTTTCCTGTTTCTTTCACGTCATCAAATAAAAAAAACTGATAATGATATTGAGATAGAAGAATTTATAAAAAAAGAAATTGCACACGGGAATATAGATTTGGCTAGACAGGTGATTGCTGAAAATTTTGGAGAAAAAACAATTTCGTTTGAAAAAAACGTATTCGATAAAATTTCTGTTATTACTTTGTCTACAAATAAAATTGACATTTTTTATCATGGCAATACAATTTTATTTTGTTCAGAATTTAATAAACCAGATCTTGAACGTGGATATTTAATTGCATTTAATAAATGCCGTATGATTAATATTTATCATAAAATAATGGTGAATATTACAAATATTATTCCCGATGTTAATGAAAACGAAAATAGAAAACTTAAATATCTATTTTTAGTTGGGGCTATGGAAAAATAAGTATATCAAGTATAATAACGCATACAATTTTTCTTGCTGACGGAGCATTTTTAGAGCCGATAGCTAACGTATTCATGCGAATTATACCAGAGATATCTCTTAAAGCAATACGCTAAAGAAGATGTTGCAAAGGTATGCGGATATGAGGTTTCCAAAAAGATATCTCCTGAGTTGCTTGACTCAATATTCAAATCTGGTCAAGCTTCTGATATTGTTGCTATTCTTTCTAAGTATGATGATGAAGCAATTGTTGCGATAAATAAGATTTTGGATAAAGACGCTGTTGCAACTTTGATAAGAGACTATGGTGATGATGGCGTTAAAGTTGCTGTTAAGGGCGGCGATTATCTTGTCAAGGCAATTAATAACCTTGATGACGACGCAGCGGAATTGTTTGTAAAAACTGTTTCAAAGCAAAGTGATGAATTCTTTGATATTGTAAAAAATTGTGATGATTGCATTGATGATGTAATA
>NZ_FR890729.1:0-967 GCF_000435935.1 Ruminococcus sp. CAG:57
TGCAAAACAAATGTGATTTACATAATAAAAGCACTGAGGATAATATATCTCAGTGCTTTTTTTCTCGAGAGTTTTCCCTGAAAACAAGTTCATAAATGTTTTAATCAATTCAAAAATGCACAATATTTGGCGCGAAAGTTTGGCTATTCTGCCGTTGACGTGTTTTCTTGCTGTATGGTATAATATAGGTGTAGAAAACATATGGGAGGTATAACAATGGTAAAAGATTATAAGTATTATAAAAACTTGCCCGAACTTGATGAAGCGAAGATAGAGAGCCTTATCAGACCGAGCAATGAAGTTGATGATTTTATCAAAAAAGGAGAAGAAAAGCTCAATGACCCTGAGTTTGATAAAAAAACAATGCTTCTTTACACCATTGACGAAATAAGAGATTTTGTCGGTGAGGAGTTTTGGTCGGCTACGGAACAGCCACAGCACATAGCAATGACCGAAGAAGAACGTTGTCTTGAACGAATGAAAGCATACTATGATAAGATTTTCAAAGCATACTATAATCAGCTTGACGGCATGGGTGAGAACCATGATTTCAGTGGCTCAAGAAAAGCTTTTTTACGCACATCGAAAAAATTTCAGATACAATTCAAGAATATGCTTTTTGAGATGAAAGTCAGCGAAGAAGATTTTTGGAAAAGGTTTGACCGCAACTCTGAAAGATACTGGCTGTCACTTTACTATCCACTTCTCCATACGCAGAGAGAACTGCCCTCAGAAGAACCGATAGAAATGCTCAGAACACACTATATGTTTTGGATAAACCATATGATAGAGGAGTTTATGAACGATAGATACATCTATTCGCTTAATCTTCAGGCAGGATATTTTAGCTAAATTTGTCCACGGACAAAATGAAAAATTGACACAAAGAAATGATTGTGATATAATTAAGTCGCAAAAATCAAAAGGAGGACCCCACAATGAAAAAAACAAATATAACAAGAACAAT
>NZ_FR890730.1:0-4380 GCF_000435935.1 Ruminococcus sp. CAG:57
TTATCGTCTATAGCCGCCCCTATTCGCAGTCGGAAAATTCGTGATTTCTTCACCAGCACATATTCATCACCTGACAGCTTCTTCGCCGCTATCTGACAGCTGACTGTCTGCGCTGACCGCAGTATATCAGCCGTAGGTGTCCATGTGCCACCTGTGATATCCACCTCATACGTCACGCCATCGCCATAGTCGATAGTCAACACATAGCGGTCTGCGCCGTCTACTGTCAGCCCTTCAACCGACACGGGTCTAGCATTTGTTTCACCGACATAGCCCAGTAGGGCTGTGTTCACGACTACATTGTAGTCTTCGTTGATTTTTATGTGCATTGATATTCCTCCTTTCTATGGCTTTGTTACGATCCAGTCAATAATATATTCACCCTGTGGAACGGTAGCACTTGCACTTTCTGCGTTCGTCAGCGCTACTATCAAATTGTTGCTTGTGAAAAATGTTTCTACACACAGCCTTCTCACTGTTGGTGCCGACACCTCCCGCAGACTACAGATGATCTGCGTATTCTGAGTCGGTGTGAACGGCAGATTCAAAGTCGTTGTGGCCAGTGTCGTCTCTGACGGTACGATAAGGGTCTGAGATCCTGCTGGCATATTCATTTCATTGATTGCGTTCTGTGTGGCGTTCAATGCGTCGACAATAGCCTGTCGGACGTCTCGACCTGTATATGCTGTTGCCACCTGTGTGACCTCTAAACTTATATCAATTGCTTTTGCCATAATCATTTCTCCTATTTTCTTGCTGACATTCCACTAATTGTGGCGATCTTGTCGCCAAATGTCAGCACATTCTGTGATCTGTCATTGATGTCGATACTGGTGCCAATGCATCTCAATATTTCGTCGATGCCAAGGTAGCTATTGACTACGCGATACCTGCAGCCAACTGCAAAGCCGTCTAGCTTCTTATCAATGTCAATAGCCGATACCTCATACTGAACTTTTGCTGCTTTTAGTGCTCCGGCACATACTCTGCCGGCTCCAGACAATGCGCCTGGAGTGGTGATATTGTCGAATACCATAGTTCCAGCGTGTACTCCGTACCGCTTTATCAGCTGGTCATTGTCAATATACTTCGTTGCTCCCGAAAGCGTCACACGTTCGCCCGTATCATCGTTGATGACAGCACCTAACGGATACAGTCTTGTGATGATCTCACTTGGGTCTATCGCCTGCGTGATAGATCGCATATTCCTTCCTAGTTGTATCGTTTTATTGCTGAACTCTGAAAATTCGTTTGCTATGAAGTCGAAAAATCTAATGCCTCCTTTGCCGATGCGTACCCTCATTTCACCTCTGATATCTTCACCGGAAATCAGGTTTTTCGTCAATTCTGAGAACGTGTCTTCATATCCTGGATTAAATGTGTGCTGCACTTGCGAACAGTTAATATTGCCAATATGTATCTGCTTGTAGCTTTCAACAGAATTATTGTGTGCTGAAAGTAGTGTGGCTATATACGTTCTTATTGTGCACTTTAGCTGTTTGATAATTGGTACACTATCTTTCAGAAAACACAAACCGCCCTCGCAGACAACTTGTTTGCCAATCTCGCCACTATCAGTCATGTATGGTGATATCGTCAGTACTCTGCCATCGAATATCAGACTTTCCTTGTCGTAAACCTTTATCAACGATGTCAGTTCTTTTAAATCGGAGTAGTAGCTGTTGTCGGGATATATGTTGAACGTAAATGTGTCAATAGCGTTTATTTCTTTGGCAATGGTTCCTGTCAGCTTGTTGGTTCTGACAGAACCAGTTTCGTGAAGCGTCTTTGCACCATCGAGTGTAACTAACATAGTATTTCCTCCACCAGTTCGATTTCAAGTGAACCAGATCCGTATAGAGCTAAGACATTTGTGCCGGGTTTGACGACGAAATTTTGCATTCTAAACGTTGATTCAGTTTCTTTGTATAGGTTTTCTGTGAGGGTATGACCGTTCAGATCAAGCATTGTCAATCCTCGTTTGTCCTTATCGTTAGCATTTTTGTGATACCTTAAGCTCGGAACTATGTCATCTTTGGCATAAGAATAGAAGTATAGTACCCCCGGCTGGGAATGATAGCCGTCTGTGTGTGCTATGCAGGAGAGAGGCATCTGATTGAGGCAATCATCATCGAATGAAAAAGTGTCCCATGCTGTGTCTGCAAAGTCGTCAGAGACCTTATATGGTGCTACATCGAAAGTGACATCGAGAGTAGCTGTTATGTCATCTTCACCAAGGCTGGTCTCAACAGTTCTACACTTGCCGACAAAATGATAGTTCTCGGAATAGTTGTCATAAATATTCTGCTGTGGAGCTTCACATAACCAGCTCTTGATCTTCTCAATCCTGCGGAGCAGTGTGACAGGTTCTGTATCAGATACGAACATCTTGTATGATACTTCGGTGTCGTCAAAATAAAAATTGCCGTCATAGTCAGACAGGTCAATACTGCCGTTGCGATAAGGTACAGTCACTTTGATCTCACGCTTCTTCGGCTCTGCAACTGTTGCACTGATTATTCTGATTTTAAAATCCTCATACGACTTTTTGCCATTAAATCTGATTTGTCGTGTCATACTGCACTACCTCTTTTCTTTCTCGCAGCTCTTTCGCCAAGCATTACATCTATAAATGGAACTGTTTCCTCTGCAATCACTTTCCCATTCGGGAATACTATCACGTTATGAATAGTCTCGGGCATTTGTCTGACTGTTGGGACGACCTGCGTGTTTTCTGTGGCGCTTGTTGCTGCTTTCTGCGTGATACTGTGGGTATATGATCCATTATATACTGACCTTGCGACCCTATTAGTATCGCTGTATGTATTGCGCATATTCTCTGACAGTATCTTGTCACCAGTATTGGTATAGGCTTTGATGATATCGTCCTCTGATGACGTCCAGCCTTTGATCTCACCCTGCGCATTCATTTTCGATATATTCTCAAATGCCTTTGAAGGGGAGTGTATATCATATACCCCCTTGACCGCCGCAAGCACTGCGTTTGCTCCACTTGTTGCGGTATCAATGACAGACTGCTGTGCAGACAGTATGCCTTGCTGCATACCTAACATCATTGCCGCACCTGTTTGTTTCCATACGTCTGATATCTGGCTTATTTGGTCACGCTTTTGAAGCGTCTCTATGGTCTTATCATACTGTTGCCTGAGCTCGTCGAACTCTGATGTTGCTATCTTCTTGCAGTCGCTCATGCACTCTTCCCACATATCACTGTACTTTTTCAACTCAGGCTGTGACATGGAAAGTAACGCCTTTATCTTGCTTGCAGATTGCGGACCTGCTTTCTGCAAGGTCTTAATAAGACCTTTATTCACGCCTCTGTCTGCAAGCGTCTTGATATCATCAGACCAGCTTGCCATGCCGTCAAGATTAGATTCCAAGTTCTGCATAAGCTGTTCTGCGGATATCTCAGCACCGCCGTTGAATTCGTCGAAGAGGTTAAGATTGTTTTGCAATTCTTCCGTTCGTTTCTGGACGGCTTCGTCATAGCTCTTATTCATCTCAACTATTGCGTCAACAGTTTCTTGCGATACCTTGTGTAAGCCGTCTTTATACATGACAGTGCGGTTATAGATTGTATCGACCTTTTTTGCATTGTCCTCTACGGCCTTTGAATTGTCTTCGAGAGCAGAAGAATGCTCAGAAACGTACTTGGAGGCGTCAGCATAGTCTGCGTTCAGTTGCTCAATCTCTCCGCCTGCGGACTTATACGACTTCTGAAGCTCTTTTACAGACTTGTCAAGCTTGTCATACTGCTCCTGTAGATCCCAGTACTGACTTTCATCAGCGACGTTCGCCCAATCTGCGTTTAGCTTATTCATCTTCTCTTGAATCGGGATTATTTCTTTTTTCTTTTTGGCAATTTCTTCTTCAAGCTCTTTATGATTTTTCTCAGCCTTATAGAGGTCTTCTGATATAGCGACCATATCTTTCTGAGCTGCTTCGACAAGAAGCTGTTCTTTCTTTGCTTCTATGCACTCATAGACAGCGTCCTTATTGTTGAGAAGCTTGCCTGTTTGATCATCAATCTGAAGATTAAGGTCAGGCATGGCACTGTTCAGCTGGTCCACAAGAGTTTTCATTTCTGACTTCTCGTCATTAGATAAGCTCTCGGCGTCAGAAAGCTCAAAAATTCTATCTGCAAGACTTTTATAGCTGTTATACTCGGCTTCTATATCTGTCTTGGCTTCTTCTCTCTGATCTGCGGCTTTCTTCATGGAGTCTGTCAGTTCGTTCGTGCTGTCGACCAACGCCTGCTCTTCGTCACTGAGGACTTTTGTTGAGTCAGCGGCGTCGTCTGCTGACGTAGCATAAGCGACTATACCACCAACTGCAATGCCTGCTAGGGTTGCAATTGCA
>NZ_FR890730.1:4491-5587 GCF_000435935.1 Ruminococcus sp. CAG:57
CCTGTGACGGCGGCAGATACTGTTGTAACGGCTTTTTGTGTCAGCATAGCTGTTGCAATGCCCGTCAGTCCACCAATAACAAGGTTAGAGTGTTCACAGAAGAACTTTATGCCGTCAATGAGGATTGGCAAAGAGCCTTTGGCAAACTTGGCGCCTGTTTCGACTAAATCTCCAAGGGCATTGCCCATATCGTCGAATTCGTCACTGAGGTCTCCATCTTTGATATCCTTGGTAAGTTCACTGAAAAGCTCTGAGCCTTTTTCGGCGGCGTCTTCGAGTGGGGCGCTGAATTTATCGAAAATAGTTATGCCAAGGGATTCAAGGGAAGAGTCCATTATAGCCAGTTTGCCCTTAAGATTGTTATTCATGGTGTCAGCCATTGTCTGACACGCTCCGTCGGCGTTATCTACCTGAGCTTTCAGGTCATCGAAAGACCCGCTCATGCCTTGAAGCATGGCATTAACGGACGATAAGTCTGTCTTATTGAAAATATCGCTAAGCGCCTTGGTCTTCTGGTCATCTGAGAGCTTGGAAAGCTTGGCGTTAAGGTCTCCGAAAATATCGTTGATATCTCTGATATTTCCCTCACTGTCAGCCACGCTCACGCCCAGTTCTTTCAACTTAGCGGAAGCAACGTCTGTCGGTGATGTTAACGACAAAAGCATATTTCTGAGATGTGTGCCGCCCTCTGCACCCTTGATACCGTTGTTCGCCAGTATTCCAAGAGAGGTGCACATTGTATCAACGTCCTGCCCTGTGGACTTGACCGTACCGGCACACTGGAGAATGCCCTCACCAAGCATAGCAACTGTGGTGTTAGATTTTTGGGCTGTTTTTGCCATCATGTCCATATAGCCGTCAAGGTCACTCGTCTGCAACTGTAGTGCTGACATAGTATCCGTTACCATGTCAGTGCAGGACGCAAGGTCCATGCCTGAGGCAGTGGCAAGATTAAGAACTTTCGGCAGTGTTTCAACCGCCTTATTTACGTCATATCCTGCAAGAGCCAAGTAATTAAGAGCGTCAGCGGACTCCGAAGCGGTATACTTTGTAGTCTCACCACACTCACGAGCGGCGTTCTCTAGCTTCTGATAGT
>NZ_FR890731.1:0-756 GCF_000435935.1 Ruminococcus sp. CAG:57
CAGGATGACTTAGATTTCATCAAAAGGGGATATGATTATTATGATGAAATATGTTAAATATGTATTGATGAGTTTCATATATGCTCTTTTGTTTAATTTAACTGCATATTTAGGAGCAGGGATAGCTTCTGTTATTTCTATATTTATTTTTTTTATTATTTATGCAGCGGTACAGTTGGCTTTTTTTGTTAAGTTAAGCAGCCATAATATAAAAATATATTGTTTGGGTGTTATATTGACCATTTGTTTTTCTGTTATAATCGGTTATATATTTTACGATACTGATTTTTTTATTCATATATTTATGGCTTTCAACGGTGATTATGGAACACCTAATGCAGGAAGCGGCTTCGGTATGATTCTAAGTTATAGTCTTAATGGGATAGCATTACTTTGTTCAATTCTAATTGGTATATATAATATACTGACTAATCGACAGCAATAAGTCTAAATAGTTCAATCTAAGTTAGGTGGTATAGAGCAGCCTCAATATTTACAGAGTTATTATATTTTTTCTGCTCATTTTTTGCGAATAATTTTAATTAATGTAGGTGTCTGGGTTCAGCAATATTTTATACATATCATAACTAGGAGGAATTGTAGTGAAAAAAATAGCATAGTAGCTGTTATATTTACATTGATTGTTTCTATGTTTTTATCTTCACGAAACATTGTATATGCGACAGAAGATAAAGCAAGGGCGATAACAATTCATATGCAAGGACTATCTGATGAGGCGTATTATGTTGATCTTCT
>NZ_FR890732.1:0-1983 GCF_000435935.1 Ruminococcus sp. CAG:57
AAAAAATATGATGATGACGGATATCTTCGCAAGAAGGAATAGCATAAACAAAAATAAGCTGCTACAGAAAAAATCTGTGGCAGCTTATTCTATTTAGAATAGTCCTAATTTTAACCTATCAATATCGGCTCCTGATATCTGTTTGTACGAATTCATAAGATTTTGGATCATATTTAATGACGAGCGGGTCGAATGACCAGTTACATAGTGTACTGTCGGAGAAAATTTATTATAAGAAAAAATGGCTTTGGTTTTATAGGCTTGACCATACAGAACCTTTCCTCTTAGAATTTCAAACGAATAACCTTTCCCGTCTCGTGCGATTGCTTTTATACATCCATTTATAGCTTCAGTAACGCCATTTGTGTACGGGTGATCAAAATAATTAAATATTTCCAGGCTCCATCGATTTACCGTTTCAGTTATT
The DNA here is from genome assembly GCF_000435935.1 of Ruminococcus sp. CAG:57. NCBI lineage: Bacteria > Bacillati > Bacillota > Clostridia > Eubacteriales > Oscillospiraceae > Ruminococcus > Ruminococcus sp. CAG:57. The sequence continues at coordinate 428 of NZ_FR890732.1, forward strand.
GAAATGTAAGGACTAAAGTTCTGTTTGACCTTTCTGGACCATTTTGTATACTTTAGAACAGCCGCTCTCCTGTTGGTACATTCGTAGATCTCTCTGAATTCTTCTTTAAGATCATATGCCATTTTTAGTTCCGGATACTTTGAATAGATGTATCCAAGTTTTTTGTTTTGGTTTGCAGTTAAGTCTTTTCTATTTGTATTTAAGGCTTTCTGTACTGAATTTATCTCCTTCTTTTCAGCAGCAGGTAGTTGTTTGCAAAGTGTTTTTTTATAGTCGCTTAGTACGTCATTAATTAGCTTGACCACATGAAATTTGTCGATAACTATTGCCGCATCCGGTAAGCATTCATACACCGCCTCACGATAGGGCCTATACATATCCATTGTAACTATTTTAATATTGTTACTGTCAGGCAATGAGTCGAGATAATTTATTACAGTTTGTTTGTCTCTCTTTGGAAGCATTTCAAAAAGCAAGTGCTCGTTTATGTCCGTCAAAACACACCTAATCGAGCCATTCAAATGTGCTTCATCTATACCTAATACTTCAGGTGAATACATAATATGCTGAGAATCTTTCTCTCGAATATATGCCAAAGCTATTTTCTCTATCGTAGTAACAGATAACTTATATTCTCTTGCAATATGCTTAAATGGTTTTGTTAATGATAATTGCTGGATCTTACATCTAAGTCTGTTTGTCATTTTTGAGCAAAGATCTAGCGTATTGAATCTATCAACAAAAATACTTCCACAGTCTTTACACAAATGTTTGTGACCTCTTATCTTAAGAGCTGTATAATGTTCATTATTTAGTGCATATCTTTGTTTCAATTTTAGGCGAAACAACAAAAAGATAATCACACTCATCTGCATTTTCACGCAGTTCAAGTATATCAAATTCATCAAGACAAAGCATATTTTGGTTGTGGTTTATAAGCACATTCTATCCTTTCATTACAATTTTTTCGTAGAGGACAAAGCCTAATTGCTGAATTTAAAATGCAACACTCGTTCAGAGTAGACATCATTATTTGCATTATCTCCTCACCCAAACAATCCTCCGTCGATCTGTCCGCAGAAATAAAGATCATTCATAGTCGGCTCGCTTATAACAGCGTTTGGAGTGGGCTTTGTCTTTGATATGGTCTTTGACTTAGTGTCCTCATAATAAATGTTCTCGATAGGCAGCAAACCAATATCCTCTTTGGGAATATCCCACACCATACCCCTTATATGCTCAAAAAGCGCCTCTGGGCTGTCATTAGCGATAACAGAGCCTTTGTTAAGTATGATCAGGTCGTCCGTTATGGTGTCAATATCAGAAACGATATGGGTGGAAATTATTATAATGCTGTCCTTTTTAAGTCGCACCATTATCCTCTTGAATTGCTCACGTTCGAATGGGTCAAGACCAGCAGAAGGCTCGTCAAAAATCAGTATCTCGGGGGAGTTAAGGATAGTCTGTGCAATGGCAAGGCGCTGTTTCATTCCGCCAGAAAATGACTTTATCTTGTCATCAAGATTTTCAGACAGATTCACAAGCCCCAGCACACG
>NZ_FR890732.1:2018-6916 GCF_000435935.1 Ruminococcus sp. CAG:57
TCTTATCTCGTCCTCAATAAGCGGCTCAGGCATTCCTTTTAACAGAGCCGAAAATCTGAGAAATTCATGGGCGGTGTAGCTTGGATAAAATGGCTGATACTGAAACTGAAAGCTCAGCTTTTCACGATATTTCTCGCCCATTTCAAAAACGTCCTGCCCGTCAAGGGTCACGCTGCCGCCCGACTTTTTTATCACGCCCGATATGCAGTTCATTATGGTGGTCTTGCCTGCGCCGTTTGGTCCAAGCAAAGCGTTTATGCCCGTATGAAATTCGCAGGTTATGCCCTTGAGCACCTGCTTTTTGCCGTATCTTTTGGATAAGTTTTCTACTCTTAAAACGCTCATATCATCACCACTCCTTATCGGTCAAAGCTTTTTTCATAATATCCGCTGTATCTCCATGCAGTCAGTCCGCTCAAAATCGCTGCAAGATATATGAATACAGCTACCGCTTCCGAACAATCAAAAGCCCTCATATAGTCAAGGTTGTTAAGCTGCCCATTTACGCTTGTGACAGCCGCAAACATATAAGGCGAAAGTGCTCCCACATAATGTGCGGCGGCGGACATGACCGCTATCAGCCCAGAGGTCAGCATAACATATTTTTTCACAGAGTGCACTTGCTTTGCCACAAGCACGAAAATGCCGTAGGTTATAAAAAGCGACATAAGCCTTGTGACATATAGCCATATTATTGTGCCTCTAACAGTTAGCATTAAAGGCGCAAGGTCAAATTGCCACACGCTTTGTAAAGATGAGGTGCTGTACTTGCTCTGATGTAATGTTCCGCTTATAATAAGGTCTGCAAAAAAGCTCAGTGTGAACATTATAAATATCGCCACTGATAAAATTATCTCCCGTGACTTAAAAAACGCTGACGAATTTTTAGATATCTTTATCTGCTGATCCATTCTCTTTTCATAACTATCTGCAACAAAAACGCCCACAAGCAGAAGCACAAATATAGGCATGATATCTACCGCCTGCAATTCAAGAAACTTCAAAAACGGCTCGTCATTTATCACCTGCGGTGTTGGAAAGGCGGCGTAAAGTCGGCTGTTTTTCACAAGGTCAGAGGGAATATTAGCGTCTGTTAGACCTCTTCCCGTGCGTGCATAGCTTCTGATGCTTTCGACCATAAAACAACTGCGAAGCTCTGTTTTATATTTGTTCACGGCGGCTGTAATGTTATTATTATAACCGCTTGCGTAACTTCTCATCTCATATTCCGTTATGTATTCGTCACACTGTTCAAGGGTCTTATCTGCGGAATTTTCTATAAGTTCATTGTATATCTCCGCCGTTTCTTTGTTCATATAGGTAAGATTATTTGAAGAAACAAAGCTCCGATACACTGTGAATTTTGCGGAAGCTGAAAAAATTATCACTATGACAAAAAGCAGCCAGAATTTCTTTATTAGCCGTGAAGTCTGATAACTATACATACTTTTCATTATCCCACCTGCCTTTCAGCAAGGAGATATGTCCCTGCGACAAAAAATGCGGTCATGATGAATATGATAGCAAAATAAACAACGTATTCTCGTGCAGGTATTCCCCAGAAATTCATATAACCTGTGTCATTGAGCATATTGGTGTAATTGCCTGTTAAAATGTCAACGGCAGGATTGGAAAGACTTGTGGTTTTCAGATATAATGGTACAAATATTGGCACAAGACAGACAGCTCCTGCAAGTATGGTCTTTCTGCAAAGCATTGAAAGAAACATAACAATACTTGCGGTGAAAAGCGCATAAACAAGTTTTGCGGCAAATACTGCAACTAGATATCCGCCAAAGCTCATATTCGCCGAACTTAGTTCAAAACCGCTCAGATATTGCAATGGCATATCAAGTTTAAAGCCGTTTGTATCGTAAATAAAAAGAGTTATAATATCCACAGTGTAAATTATCAAAACAAGAATTATTACAGCAACAAAGCCGGTACAAAGCTTGAAAAGCGAGAACTTTCTCACACCTGTTTTGGTTATCCCAAAGCTTTTTATCCTGCTGCTTTGTATCTCTGATGAAAATATGCTGAAAAGGAGCAGATAAACACCGAATGGTATGAGTATTTCAGATGACATATAGTTTTCAAAGCCGTCAGCGGCTCTGGTGTCAATGATATCGTCCGACTTTTTTAGGTCTGTTATCACGGCGTTGTAATCGCTGATGAGCTTGTCGGAAAGCTTCAAAGAATACTCATCCGTAACGCCACGTCTTGCATTTCGGCTGTAACCTCGCACACGCTCGGAAATGAGCTTCAAAGCATTTTGCTGGGAATATAGCTCTCCCTCAATAAGAGAAAACATACTGTCAAGTCCTGCGCCTGCTTGTGAATTTTTCTGAGAGAAATCTATTATCTTTTCCTCAAGTTCCACAGGCAATTCAGCCTGCTTTACACCGCCTGTGTTGTGGTTATTCTGATAGTCGTTTATCTCGTTGTTAAGAGCGTTTTGCTCATCAGCAAGCTTTTGAGCGTCTTGGCTTACAGTTTCCGAGCCGCCTTTAAGATAGGTCATGTATTTTTCGCCATAAGCATAAGAAGGTCTGAGCACAGATATCAAAAAGGCGCAGGAAAGCAAAGCCAGCAATAAGCTTATCAAAGCTGACTTCGCCATATCTTTTCTTATCATAAATCTGAGAAGTTTCAAATCGTCACACCTCAAATATCAAGTTCCTACATCCCTGCCTGTATCTCCGCATATGTATCATAATCCCATTCGCCGTTTGAAATAAACTTGTGCAGTTTAAAATCTTTATCCACAAGATAAGCGGCTGTATCAGCGTCGGGATTATAGGTCGAAAGAAGGAAATAATCCTCACAGTTATTGAATATCGTCATATAGTCGATATACTCATAGCCGTAAAAATACTTTTCATTAAGCTTAGCATCATCAATTATCTTCTGCGGTTTATTATCGTTATCAAGATAATAAAGCACATACTGATACATTTTGCCATTATCATTTGGCTCACGAACAAGCACTATCATAGTGTTATTGAAATACTGAAAATATCTTACAAAAGATTTGTCTTTAAAAGTGCAAACTGTGTCACTTTTTTCATTATCCTCATTATACCTATACAGCTTGTTTTTGCCATTAGAGTAATACACATCTCCGTCGGCCGGATAATACATATACGGCGTATTTTCGCTTATCTGAGAGCCAACATCAATGCCTGTATCCTTGACGTTCTGAGGGTCTGAAAGTGGAGCTATAAATAGGCGGACTGTATCCGTCTTTGGGCAAAGCCTTGTAAAATAAAGCTTGCCGTCGCTTATGTAATAGGTATTGGCTTTTGTTATCTCGCTTTTGTCAGAGTTTTTGAGAGCGTATTTATATAGCGAATAGCCTGTGCTGAATCCGTTCTCGTCGGTCTCGCCCTTTTTGTATTTGCCCTCAACAAAATAGATATCTCCGTCTTTGTCCATAGACATACAGCCTAATATGCTGTCCTTTGGTGCAGAATACACTTCCGTGACTTCACCGCTGTTGTAATCCACTGTGACAATGCTGTAATCTTCTTTTTGCGTAGCAGAATTATACACTGACCTTACAGCGTATATAACGCCGTCATATATGGTATAGCAGGACAGGTTTGAATACTCTTGAAGCTTGACTTTTATCATTGCAAGGCTGTCGGATTCGATATCATATTCTGCAATGCCGTCATAGGTTTTGTAATACACAAAATTGTTTGCAAATGCAGTAGAAGAAGCTTCAGGACACAAAAGGTTTGTGGGAGAAGCAGAAAGTTCTTGTTGACCCTTTTCAGAAGAAACCGCCTTATCGGATTTTGTGCCAAGAGAAATGAAAAGTGTAACTGCAACTGCGGCAATTATAACTGCGGCTGTTGCGATAATAATTTTAGTTTTCATAATTCACACTCAAGTTCTATTATTGACTATCAACGGAAAGCGTTGTGCTGTAATTGCCATGTACCTTATCATTATAAATATGTACAGTTTTTACTAACTTTGAAGATGTACAACCTTTTAACCCAAACGAATGCTCAATTTTACCTGTGTCAGAGTGAGATGATCCACAACCAGTACCACCAACAGAGGCACTTGCATAAACATAACCGCTGTATTTACAATTTGGATTGTAAACATTGTTATTGTTACTTGATGTCCTAGTCCAAGCTTGACCAGCTACAGTTGAATTTGTTCTTATTCCTGTTACAAAACATGAAATATAAGCATTTGAGCCAGAACCACCAACTGCTCTGCCGTATTTTATGGCTTCATACGCACTAGCCCCAATAGCCATAGAACTCATCATCATAACAGCAGCACCCATAGCTGCGATCCTTTTTACGATCTTTTTCATATTAAACGTCCTTTCTTATTATAACATCCAAATATTTGAATGTCAATGTTTTGTTTTTTGATTTTGGATTATATAAATTTTATTACTGCATTGGAATCACCTGTCCTTTCTGTACACAGCCTATTATTTTAGCAGGACGCTGTTTTGCTGTAAATAGTTATGGTTTCATAGGCAGAGCCATTATAGACCTTAGCAACTGTCTTTACACGATAAGTACCGCTGCTTAAAGACTCTTTGGAATTTGAATAAATCGCATACCAACTGTTGAATGTTTTTGTCCAACTACTGTATTTATTCCATGAAGATTCAATTTTTCTTCTGAAGTGTTTGAGTTATAACGATTTTAGTAGTTGTACCTGAAATACCACGTACAGTGGATTTACAAGTTGCAGCCTTGTTGGAGATTGACAATGTACCTGATATTTTATCTGTGTATAAATAACAAACAGAAATGTCATCGTCAGAAGGCGTTTGCAGTTCGGGTTCGGCAAAAGCTGTAAGTGATAGGCATAGCATAATAACAACCGATATAATTGTAGATATCACTTTTTTCATATATGTA
>NZ_FR890732.1:6950-8396 GCF_000435935.1 Ruminococcus sp. CAG:57
TAAGTTCCTCCTTTCACAAAAAATAGGTGCAAGAGATTTATTTTCTCCTACACCTACTATGATAATGAAAATTGTTTGTTTGTGATATGTTTTTATTAATTTACTTTATTTTTGTGGATTCACACAATTCCAACACAGATCGTTTGTCTAAGTTGCTGCATATTTCAAAAATATATTTACCATTGTCCCATATAAATGTATGATCATGATCTGTATTATGAACTAGATACTCTTGTCCGTTTTCATCTGTATATGATTCAAATGTTGACTGTTCATTATCATAATTACTAAGATATGCATCTTTTGTGTATTGTTCAAAAAAGATATAATCATCATCCTTGAAGTATGTTATTATAATTGAATTTTCCATTTTATCATAGTCGACTTGTTTAAATCCATTTGGAAGTGAAGATATATGATATTCCTCGTCAATCGAATGCGGATATGAATTCACAATTTCACTGTCTGCTATAATCTCCGTATGGTCTGAAAAAATATTCATAAAGAAATCACAAACTGCCTCTCTCACAGCTTTTACGCTAAGCGAAGAAAATGATAGGATCAACAATGCTGTAACAAAACAAGCAACACGTCTGCCGGTCGTGCATATCAGAGTAAAATAGGGCTTTTCTCTGTGTTTTATAAGTTTGTTTATTTTTTTATTGTACTTTTCCGAAAATTCATATCGTTTGTCTACTTCAAGAGTTTCAACATAATCATCCAATCTGGCATCTACGACTTCATCGAGAGCTTTTGAAAAATATGAAAAATTATTCATGTTACAAATCACCCTTTTCAAGTAATATCTTCAATCTGTTTTTGGCATACTGCAGACGTTTTCTTGCTGTGGCAGATGTAATGCCAAGCGTTTTTGAAATTTCAGAATATTCAAGTCCACACGAAAACTTTAAATAAAGAATCTCTTGATCGTCAACTTTCAGTTTCTTTATGCAACCTTTCAAAAATTCAAATTCGTAACATGACATATTTTCATTTACAAAATAAGAATCATCATCGTAGGAAACCGTCATTAAATTTTCTTTTTCCTTTTTAGATATATTCTTTGCCATGTTCCTACTAGTTATGACAATGTAATAATCCAATTTGTGATATTCTAAATGTTTAATTTTTTGAAAACATTTAGCCAACGATAAAAAAGTGTCAGAAGTTGATTCCTCAGCAAGTTGTTCATTTTTTAATATATTCAAGGATATTGCATGAACTTTATTTTTGTATTTATTATACAGCTTTTCAAAAGCCTTTTTATCTTTTTCATCATCGATCAATGCCATACACACGCCAAGCATTTCATCACATCCTATATACTTTATAATGTATCAAGTATAACATTATTTATGTATAAATTCAAGGGGGATGTTTTGTAGAAGTAAAATCTTGTTGATTGTGAAATGTTTGTTAACATCAACACGGAAGTTGAAATAGCCG
>NZ_FR890733.1:0-556 GCF_000435935.1 Ruminococcus sp. CAG:57
CAGCAATACCCGAAATTGATTATTGATATGCTCTATTTCATTGTACTGGGTGCTGGTTAAAATCTATTGCAAAACATATCTGTGATTTTCCCTGTATCCATATCTATTATCAAGTATCTTCCTAAAGTATCAACGACTGTCAACCCTTTGGTTATTGTGATGCCCACATACGGAAGCTGTTTTTGACCAATAAATTTGCTGTCAGGCTTTTTGATTTTCCACAACTTGTGAAGTTCATTATCAAAGCAATAAACTAAGTTATAGTCGTCGCCTGTGAAGTCCTCAAGTATAATCAGATACTCTGACATAACGATATAATCTATTATTTTTCTTTTCATAGTTACCGACTTATCGTTATATGTGAGAATGTTATTCATAATGGATACTTTCAAAAAAAACATCTCCTTATATTTTTCTTTTATTGTAAAACCATTCAGCTTTCTCTTGACCCAAAAGGTTATACTGTTGCGCTCCCGAATCACCGCCAAACAATGCATTTGGAATATGCTGGCCTTTTGATTCGTTTATTTTAGTGTAAATATCTTGCCATGCTCTA
>NZ_FR890734.1:0-3813 GCF_000435935.1 Ruminococcus sp. CAG:57
GGGATGCGGGTTCGATTCCCGTTGCTTGCTCCAAATGATGTGTTTTAGTAGGAGGGAATAACGTGGCATTAGAGCTGTTCAGACACAATGAAGAAGCCTATAAAGCTGTGGTGTCAATGCTTGCTGAACGAAATAAAGCAGCCGTAGTTCACCCTACCGGAACAGGAAAAAGTTTTATCGGTTTTAAACTCTGCTATGACAACTCCGATAAGATAATATGTTGGCTTTCTCCGTCAAGGTATATCTATCAGACGCAGCTTGAGAATTTAAAAGAGGCAAGCGGTGGATATGAGCCGCAGAATGTGAAATTTTATACTTACGCCAAGCTTATGCTTTTATCTGACGAGAATTTTTCGGAGATAAAACCTGATTACATAATACTCGATGAATTTCACAGATGCGGTGCGGAATATTGGGGCATGGGCGTTCAGAAATTGCTTGAAATGTATCCGGATACACCGCTGTTAGGTCTGTCTGCCACAGCAATACGTTATCTTGATAACCAGCGTGATATGACAGACGAGCTTTTTGACGGAAATATCGCAAGTGAAATGACTTTGGGTGACGCTATCGTTCGTGGTATCCTTGATCCGCCTAAATATATTCTCTCGATATTTTCATATCAGAAGGATCTTGACGAATATGAAAAAAGAGTAAAAAATGCAAGATATAAGTCTATGCGTGACAAGGCTGAGGAATATCTTGAAGCACTTCGCAGGGCGTTAGATAAAGCAGAAAAGCTTGATGATATTTTTGATAAGCATATGGAAAACAGAGCAGGAAAATATATCGTTTTCTGTGCAAATCGTGAGCATATGGACGATATGATAGACAAGGCTGACGAATGGTTTCATAAGGTGGATAAAAGGCCTCATATTTATGAAGCTTATTCCAATGATCCTGAAACAAGCAAGGCTTTTCATGAATTTAAGGAGGATAATTCTGACCACCTTAAATTGCTATACTGCATAGATATGCTTAACGAGGGCGTTCATGTTGACGATGTTTCAGGTGTTATTCTTCTGCGTCCGACTATCTCTCCAATTATCTATAAACAGCAGATCGGACGTGCGCTAAGTGCAGGGAAGTCACAAAGACCTGTTATTTTCGATATTGTCAATAACATTGAAAATCTTTACAGCATAGATTCTATCAAAGAAGAAATGAAAGTTGCTGTTCGTTATTATCGTTCTCATGATAACGAGGGCATGGTAGTAAATGATAACTTTGAGCTTATTGATAAAGTTGAAGACTGCAAAAAGCTTTTCGATAAGCTTGAGGAGTCCCTTTCAGCTTCGTGGGATATCATGTATGAAAAGGCAAAAGCTTATTATGAAAAAAACGGTGACCTTGAAATACCTGCGACATATTTTACAGAAGACGGCTACAGCCTTGGCTTGTGGATAAATACACAAAGAGGACTTTACAGAGGAACTCATAATGGAAAACCTCTTACGCAGATGCAGATAGATGCACTTAACGCTATTGGTATGCGCTGGCAGTCAATAGGCGAATTGTCATGGGAAAGATATTATGAAGCCGCTAAAAAGTATTATGAGGAGAACGGCAATCTTTTAGCACCATATTCATATGTAAATGAAAATGGAATAAACATTGGCCAGTGGTTAGTCACCCAGCGAATGGCAAAGAAAAATGGTATCAGAAAATGGGGCTTTAGTGAGGAAAGATCCGCAAGGCTTGATGAGATAGGAATGGTATGGGACGTGCCTGATTATCTCTGGGAAGAAAACTATGAGGCCGCCGTTAGATATCATCGTGAAAATGGTGACCTGGACGTTCCTGCAAAGTATGTAGACAGCGAGGGAATATGTCTTGGAGTTTGGCTCGACAGTATGCGAAAATCAAGACGGACAGGTTCACGTTCTCTGACAGCCGAGCAAATATCTCGCCTTGATAAACTCGGAATGAGTTGGGACGATAGAAACAACAGAAAATGGAATGATATGTTTCGTGAACTTACGGAATACTATAAGGATAACAATAATTTCAACATTCCTGTTTCATATAAAACCAAAAATGGTGCTTGTCTAGACACATGGGTGGAAAGACAGCGTATTTTGTATAGAGATGGCAAACTTTCAGACGCTCGCATTGAAAAGCTGAAAAGTATAGACTTTGTTTTTGATGCAACTTCTTCACGTTGGGAAGAAAAGTATTTACTGCTGAAAAAATATTATGATGAACACGGAAACACAGATATTTCTGATGACTTAACTGTTAGCAGTGCAAGTATAAAAACATGGATAAGCAGACAAAAAAAGTATGCCAAAGAGGGAAGATTGTCAGAGAAACAGATAGAAAAGCTTAAGGCAATAGGACTTCTTTCAGATATCTCATATCATGAACATATATGGAATGAAAGATATTCGCTTGCAAAGCAATATTACGAAGAATATGGAAACATAAGCGTGCCTCAGAACGCTGTATATCATGAATTTCAGCTTGGCATATGGATATACAAACAGCGTGTGCAGAAAAGAGAAGGCGTTCTTTCACAGGATAGGATAGAATTATTGGATAAGCTCGGGATAGAGTGGAACAATTTGTCTGAGATAGAGAATGCTAGTCTTTATGAAAAGGGTTTTCAGCATCTTGAGAAATTTATATCTGAAAAAGGGATATATAAAATAAGGGCAATAACTGTGTGTGACGACGGATATCGCCTAGGAAACTGGATATCCAATTGCAGAGTACGATACAGACGAGGCGAGCTTGCAAAAAAATATGTGGAGAGATTCAGAAAGCTGAGATTTCCTCTTGACGCTGAAGATGAGTGGGAGTATCGCTATGAAGAATTAAAGGCTTATTTTGAAAAAAACGATACAAAACGGCTCCCAGAAAAATATGCTGCCTATGACGGCACTGACCTGTCTTTATGGTTTTCCAAGCAAAAAAGAGCATATAAAAAAGGCGAGCTTACCAAAGAACAAATGAAAAAATTTGACGATATCGGTTATCCCTTTAAAGCCGAAAAGTCAGGGATATATAAGGCGAATATGACAAAATGGCTTGCTAAGTATGAGATAGTAAAGGAATATCTTGAACTGCATAAAGGCGAAAAACTCGACCCTAAGGCAGAATACAAAGGGATAAAAATCATTGATTGGATACGTCAGCAGAGGAATTTTATCCAAAACGGAGTATTCAGTGATGAAAGAGTAGAAATGTTCAATGAACTTGACCCTAAAACTGTTCTTGATAATTTGATATCACATTGGGATATAATGTATGAAGAAGCAGTGAGATATTTTGATGAGCATGGTGTTGGTGCAAGCGTCAAAAAGGGTATCATTGTTGACGGCAGTGAGCTGTGTAATTGGGTCAATGGCGAACAGAAGATAGTAAATGGAAAAGATAGCACACCAAGAACGCCTGAACAAATAGAAAAGCTCAAAAAGATAGGCATAGAGCCGCAAGTAAATGACAGATTTGAAAAACAGTGGCTGACAAGATACGAAGAATTGAGATCTTTCATTGCGGAAAACGGGAGAATGCCTCTCACAAGAAAAATAAAAGGATCAGAAAACAGCATTGCAGTATGGCTCAATTCTCAGAAGAAAAAATACAAGAATGGACAGATGTCAGACAAGCATATTGAAATGCTTGAAGCACTCAAAGTTGATCTTGATCCCGAAAAAATTTGTAGATAAGTAACCTAAAAAAGCTCTTAGATCGCAAGACGACCTAAGAGCTTTTATTCTGGTGCCGCTAACCGGACTTGAACCGGTACGCTGTCGCCAGCGAGGGATTTTCGTACTACTCTATGTTACCATAGCCACACAAAGCGTGTGT
>NZ_FR890735.1:0-44949 GCF_000435935.1 Ruminococcus sp. CAG:57
AGCGATGTGGCTCAGGTTTTTATTGACAAAGGCACTTTCGTCTAAATACAAGGAGGTATTCGTTATGTCGAAATTATACATCTCAGATTTGCATTTAGGTCATAAGAATGCTATAGTGCACGATAACAGACCGTTTGCCGATCTTGACGAAATGCACTCCTCAATTATCGCAAACTGGAATAATGTTGTCAAGAAAGAGGACGAAGTATACATACTTGGTGACTTTGCGTGGAAAAAATCAGTCGCTAATAAGATACTTCCACAGCTTAAAGGACATAAGTTCCTTGTTCGAGGCAATCACGACAAAATAAATGATGAGATGAGATCGTATTTTGTGTGGATAAAGAACTATTCGGTGATAACTGATGGCGAAACCGAGTTGGTACTTTCACATTACCCTATTGCTCATTGGTATAACCAGTACCGTGGAGCTGTGCATTTGTACGGTCACGTCCATAATTCGAAGGACTATAAAGCGTATTTGCAGTATTCAGATATATGCAGTAAAATGGGTATTCCTTTTGAAAGCTATAATGTCGGCTGTATGCTGCCATATATGGGGTATTCCCCTAGAACGCTGGAGGATATAAGGAGAAACATAAAATGATTTTGATAACAGGCGATATACACGGCAGTCACGATATTTCAAAGCTTGATAATACCAAAAATCCGATTTTTAAGAAACTGACTAAAGAGGATTATCTCATAATCTGTGGAGACTTCGGATTGGTGTGGTATAATGATATGGCAGATACGTTGTGGAGAACGTGGCTTGATGAGAAACCCTTTACTACTCTTTTCGTTGATGGAAACCACGAAAACTTTGATCTGCTTTATGAGTTTCCAGAGGAAGAATGGCACGGCGGAAGAGTTCACAAAATCTCAGACAGCATACTCCACCTTATGCGAGGTCAGCTGTTCGATCTTCAAGGCAAAAGCTTTTTCACAATGGGAGGTGCCGAAAGCCACGACAAGGCTCATCGCACGTTAGGTCGCAGCATATGGCTTCAAGAGCTGCCAAGCGATGAGGAGTACGCTAACGCTTTGACTACGTTGGAAAAATGCAATTACAATGTTGACTATGTTATCACACATTGTGCTCCTACTGATATTCAGAATGAAATAGCTGAGGTCAAGCAAAATTTCACGTATACTGATAATCGGCTTACTAAGTTTTTCAGCGATATAGAACCCAAGCTTCAGTACAAGCGTTGGTTTTGTGGTCACTATCACAGAAACTATGTAAGTCAGATAAACCCAAACTTTGAGATACTTTTTAATAAAATAGTTAAATTGCCTTAATGGGCAAAAAGCGTTCCTTGCTGTAATTGACATTGCAGCAAGGAACTATTTTTTCAAAATGAGATGAACTGAAACTCTTTTAAGTCAAACTTTGTTTGAAACAATATAGACTTACGATTATTTTCAGATAGACTATAATCAAAAATAAACTTATGAGGTGGTTAAAATGGCACTTGTAGATATAATCAATTTACCAAAATACTATGTTTGCAAAAATAAAGAAACTGATGAAATGTTCGTTTGCTATGTGAATGGCAGCTGTCACATTCCAGAACCTACAGGCGATAGTGTTCGCTCGTGTATGCTAACGAGTAATTGCAAAGGAAAAGTGGTTTATAAGATAGATGCTGAGGATTTGAAAAAACTTGATAAGATGATCCTAAGAGCCGTATTTGCAGGCGTTACAGTATACAAATTCGGTAATAACGGTATTGAGCTTGTAGACGGCACTTGGTTTATCAATAATGGTAAGGCGGTAATACCAAAACCAATTACTCACATAGGCAGCAATCCTTTTGGTGCGGCTGCAAAAGAATTGAAGACACTTCAGCTGCCATCATCATTGCTGACTATTGATTATTTTGCATTTCATCAATGTGAGGAGCTTTCCGTGATCGTTTTATCAGAGGGTATCAAGGAAGTAAACTTAGGAAAGTTTTGGAGATGTAAAGGTTTGCGAGAGTTCTATCTACCCAGAAGTATTACTAGAATAAGCTGTAATAATTTGACTCATGATGAGTTGAAGAGAGCATTCAAGAAGTGTGTGTTCTGCGTTTATAAAAACTCTGAGGCTGAGAGGTTTGTTGATTTAGTCGAACTGAAATATAGACTGATAGATGAAACAAGCCCAACTTGATCTGTTTTCAGTTGTTCTTAAACGCATTATCAGCTTATAACGTACAAACTTTCTCCAATGGTCTGTGCTGTGATTATTATATTGATTACTAAAAGTTTTTGAGATAGCAGCGAATGATTATGATTTGCGATTATATATATGTGTGAAAAGTAAACACTTTTTGCTTTTCACACATTTTTTCTTTTGAGAGCGGCATTTAATGCGGCTTTTGTGAGTCAAAAAATAATTTATAATGATTGGAGGATTGATTAAAATATGTCGTTTTTTAGTAGTTTCTTTGCCGTTAGTAAGGATATTACCAATGATATTAAAAACAGTCAGAACGGAGTCTCTGAACGCAGATACTCTCAAAATTCAGTTTTGTGTATGAAACTGATATGGACTTATATGATGAGCTGTAAATGGCACAATACAGAGCGAACAAAGAGGCTAATGACTTTTATCACTCTTAAAGATTCCGAAATTGCAGAGAGGCTTAATATTGAGAACAATACTGTGCGTTGTCACAAAAGCAATTATTCCGCTAAGTTATACGAAAAATTGGGAGATGATTGTTTTACGATCGTGTGTTCAAGTGATGAACAAGCAAAGCGAAATCTTATCTATAAGCTGCGTTATTTAATTGATGGTTACAGCGATATAACCTCGTTTGTACCATCATCTGTTGTTGACAGTATTATGCTTGCACCAAGAGAGGGTGATCAAGTGTATGATTTTAAAGACTGCATAAAGGAGATAAAGTTTTTGGCAAGATTTAGCCTTATTGATATGGCTAGATCAATAGATAATCTGGACGAGGATAAACTGGCATTTATTTTTGAAGTTCTAATGGATGCCAATGCTCATACAAATGAGCTCCAGAAAGAGAGATTAATAAAGCTAATTCTTATGGGCGAAGATAAAATCAAAGAAAAGTGCAAGTTGCTTTGAGTTAGCAGTTCGTAATTCTATACATTTACGAACCACAAAGAAAACGTCCGCAAAGTCTGTGTTTTTGACTTTGCGGACGTTCGTATATAAAATGAACTTTTACGAACAGGAGGACAATTTTTATGGTGTTTGGGTATGCGAGGGTATCAACTAAACAGCAGAACGAAGACAGGCAGCTTGCCGCCTTGAAAGAGTACGGCGTTGCCGATAACTGCATTTACATTGATAAGGAGTCGGGGAAAAATCTCCAGCGTGAACAGTATCAGATTTTGAGAAATGCCATTCTCCGTGAGGGCGATACGCTGGTAATCAAGGAGCTGGATCGCCTGTCGAGAAATAAGTCTGACATAAAAGCCGAGCTTGAGTACTATCAGCAAATGAAAATTAAGGTAGTAATACTTGATATTCCCACTACCAAAATCACATACGAAAATGAGAATAAATGGGTAGGCGATATGATAACCGCCGTGCTGATCGAGGTGCTTTCCAGTATGGCAGAGCAGGAGCGGCTAAAAATCAGAAAGCGGCAAGCAGAGGGTATCGCCATTGCCAAAAAGCAAGGCAAGAAATTTGGCAGACCTAAGGTAAACAAACCACCTAATTGGAATAACGTGATAATTGCTCTTGATCGGGGTGAGATAACAGCTGTTGAGGCGATGAAAAAGCTGAGATTAAAGAAGACATCGTTCTATAAGCTTAAGAACGCCGATAAAAACGCTGAGATGGAATAATAAATCGAGATGAAAAGTGTACAACGAGATGAAACCTGAGATGAAATATTTCTGGTGTACGAAATCGGCAGAAGTATGCATATCGGACGAGCTTTTCGTATAAATATGTTTATAGGAGAGGTAATCTAAATGAGAATTGTTGTACACGAACCAGAAACTGAGTCGGGAGTTCTTGAGCTGCAAAAGCGTGTCACAGACCTACACGGACACATCATCAAGAATTACATAACGAGAAATGTTCCCGAAGCAAAGAAACGTGAAGATGTTTTGCAGGCAGTAATTTCAGCATTACAGACCAATGTCACCTCAGTCTAAATAGCTTTTTATTTTGAGGTAGTTTTCTTGGGTCATATTGGCTTTATTGTACTCCCATTGTTTAAGGGTCGAGTGACCCACGTTCAATAATTCAGCCATTTCGAGCTGCGTAAGCGATAATCGTTTACGCAGCTTTTTTATTTGCTTTCCTTGATCGTTATATAAGAATTTGTTATAATCGTCCAGCAAGTCGCAAACTTCCACCTTATATAATTTTGCCAGTAAGGTGATCTTATCGATAGGATATACACTTAATACGTTCTCTTCATATCTTATATAGGTTGTTCGATCAACATTAATGTAATCGGCAATTTCGCTTTGAAGATAGCCGTTTTTGCAGCGGTAAAATTTAAGCTTGTCCGAAACCGTTTCTGGACTTTCAGAACTCTGCATCTTATGCACATAGTCAACATTCTTGTGCTTAGGAAAAGGGTTATGAATAGAGATGGTGTGAATGTATACAGGAGTGAACAGGGGTATTTTGTCATTTGAATAAAAGATGAAGAAGTTGTTGCTAAACGCCTTATAAATTCGCCAATGTCGCCCAGATGGACTGTCCTTTGCAACATAGTGATAAAAATACGACTTTATGTTAGTGTTGCGTTCTCCACGCACCTGCTCCCATAGGTGGCGAAGCGACAGCCTTTCTTGTGGTCAAATGTTGACACAGCTTTTATTAGACCGATAGTGCCGATAGAGATAAGATCCTCCTGATCTGTGGAATTTGAATAATACTTTTTTATAATATGTGCCACAAGACGGAGATTGTGTTCGATAAGCTTATCCTTTGCCGCCTTGTCACCCTGCGCCATTCTCTCAAAACACTCACGCTCCTCCTTCGCTGAAAGCGGTTTTGGAAACACGCTGCGGCTGTCAAAATGCAGTGCGAAAAATAGAAAATTCCCCGTAAGCAGTTCAAACAGTGCTGAAAACATATTTGTCCCTCCTTATATAAAGTATCGCTCATACGCTTTTTAATCATATGATTTTTAGGGATTGTACTATTCTGATTTTGACATAAGGTCGCAAAATGTTTCTGATTTGTTAAATTTGCTGAAATATTGATTGTCTTGTTTGCTAAAATCACGAATATTGTTAACGTTTTGTAAACAGACGGCATTTTACTTTTATCGTTAATCAAAGGGTGATATAATTATATCAGATAGGTATGTTTTTTGGGGGTGAGCGCTCATGATAAGCATAAAAGGACGATCGGTATTCGGAAGCATTGCAAGAGGAAAGCTGACCTTTTATCATCGTGACGAATTTATCATCAACAAGATAAAAGTGTCCGACCCTGAACTTGAATACAAAAAATATGTTAAGGCTAAAAACGCTGCCCTTGTGGAACTTGGGGAGCTTTATGACCGTGCAAGGTTAAGCGTTGGGGAAGGCGACGCTCAAATATTTGTGATACACCAAATGCTTATCACCGACGAGCAATACGACAGCAGTATTCGCACAAAGATACTTGACGAGCATTTCAATGCCGATTATGCAGTTGCAAGCACTTCAAGAAGCTTTGCGGAGATGCTGGCACAAATGGACAGCGAATATATGCAAAGCAGAGCGGCTGACGTCAAGGACGTTTCAAACAGACTTTTAAGACACATTTTAAACTGCGCCGACACGCTTCCCATACTCAGAGAGAACGCCATTATCTGCACCGGTGACCTTATGCCCTCAGAAACCCTGCTCATGGACAAGACGAAGATAAAGGGCTTCTGCACAAGGTCCGGTTCTGTGAACTCTCATACTGCGATACTTGCGAAAAATCTTGGCATACCTGCCATTGTGAACGTTGGAGCGGAGCTTTCTGATGAATACGAGGGCAAGGAAGCCGTCCTTGACGGCTACAGCGGAACGCTTTACATAGAACCTGATGAGCATACTCTCAGACAGCTTGAATACAAGGAAGCCGTTGAGGGCAGGAAAAAAGAACTTCTCACAAGGCTCAAAGGAAGAAAAAACATCACTCGTGACGGACATGAGATAAAGATATATGCGAATATACTCAACTCTGAGGAGCTTGAATCGGCGGTAAAAAACGACGCAGGTGGGATAGGTCTTTTCAGAACGGAGTTTATGTGCTTTGACAGACCTGCTTTTCCTGACGAGGATTTTCAGTTTTACACCTACCGCAAGGCATTGGAGGCAATGGAGGGTAAAGAGGTCATAATAGGCACTTATGATATAGGTGCAGACAAGATACCTGATTGTGCAGACATGAGTGCTGAGAGAAATCCCTCTATGGGCTGTAGAGGCATACGATTTTGTCTTGAAAGAGAAAGCATATTCAAAACACAGCTAAGGGCGTTATACAGAGCGTCTGTTTACGGACAGCTTTCAATACTTCTGCCTATGGTCATAGACGTGAGCGAGATACTGAGGGTGAAAGAGCTTATCGTGCAGGTCAAGGCAGAGCTTATAAAAGAGGGCAGGAAATTTGCCGACAATGTTAAGCTCGGGGCAATGATAGAGACCCCTGCGGCGGTGATAACAAGCGATATCATTGCCAAAGAGGTGGACTTTTTCAACATCGGCACCAACGACCTTGAACAGTTCACCTTTGCACTTGACAGGCAGAACCCATGTTATGACAGGGTATCACCGAAAAATCACAGGGCACTGCTGAGAATGATAAAAATGGTTTGCGACAACGCCCATGCAAACGGCATAAAAGCAGGCATTTGCGGTGAGATAGCAGGCGACCCAACGCTCACGGAGATATTTTTGGAGCTTGATGTGGATATGCTGTCGGTAGTTCCGTCAAGGGTACTGCCACTGAGAAAGGCGGTAAGGAGCATAAGTCTTAAAGACCCGAAAAAGGCAGAGAATGACCTGAAGCTGTTTTTATAAAAAGGATAATTTTCCTCATTCCATACAGGCGGTGGGATACGCTATCGTGCGTGTTCCACCGCCTTTTTGCTTTGCTTGCAAATACGCTAATAAGGATAGCGAACTGTTCGCCACTACAGATATTTAAACAAAGAACGTATTTTATCTTATGATCTGTATGGTTGTCTTATGAAAATCTTAAGCGTTTCTTAAAGCGGTTGACAGTTGAAAAAGGCTATGATAAACTTATATATGCCACTAAAAAATACGTCTGAAAAAGATAAAACACAAGGAGGAGAAACAGTGAAACTAAGAAACATAAACAGAGGTTTGGTTCTTGGCGGTGTGCTTGCGCTGGGCGTTGTATGCTACACAGTGTATGATAACAACCAGTTCAAGACTTCAAAGCCTGAGATAGAACAGACCATGAGGGATTATATCGCAGACTTGACAAGTGCAAACGTTGGAAGCAGTGATAAGTTAAAAAGTCAACTGACAGATTTTGTGAATAAGCATTATACTGACTACACCACTTCTGACAATGAGTACGCTTCGTCAAAGTCAGGACTTCTGGACGAAATAAACCAAGCTGAAGTTGCAACGCAAGGAGGAGATATCACCTCGGCTGAGTATGACATAAAAGAGATGTCAATAAACAAGAGTGGAGCTGACGGAGCAAAGGTCACTATGATATACAATGTGTGCTATGACGTATCAAAGGGCGACCCAACTTTTCTCACAACCAACGGCATAAACACCATGACAAGCGGTAACTACACAAATTCCGACAACTATGAACCCAGCACATCTTCATACAAGGCGATTTTCAGTTATGAAAATGCTGAATTTTATCTTTTGCGTACATCTGACGGCTGGAAGATAGCAACGTCCAGCGACTATGGATATGGCGAGGATTACAGCTTTGATGATAACAACAGTGACAGCGTGGCTGATGAAAGCAAGGCTGAGTCTGAGATAGTTCCGGACAGCAGTGCAGAAAATACTGACAGCGAGGGGGCAGACAGCGTTGAGTGATACTATTCTAAAGATAAGGGGGCTTAACAAGACCCTTGGCAAAAAGCAGATACTTCACAGCATAGATATGGAGTGTTACAGTGGCGAGGTCTACGGCTTTCTCGGTCCTAACGGTGCAGGAAAGACCACAACTATAAAGATAGCAGTGGGACTTTTACAGCTTGACGAGGGGGAAATATCCATTAACGGAAAGGATATCAGAAAAGACTTTGAGGGCGCAATGGCAAACGTTGGAGGCATTGTTGAAAACCCTGAAATGTACAAGTATCTTTCGGGCATGGAAAATCTCCGTCAGTATGCAAGAATGAGAGAGGGAGTAACTGAGGAGCGTATCAAAGAGGTGGTGGAGCTTGTAAGGCTTTCAAACCGCATTAATGACAAGGTGTCGAAATACTCTCTGGGTATGCGTCAGCGTCTTGGCGTTGCGCAGGCTATCCTTCACAGACCAAAGCTTCTTATCCTTGACGAGCCTACAAACGGTCTTGACCCGCAGGGCATAAAGGAGCTTCGTGATATACTCAAAGAGCTTGCTCACAAGGAAGGCACTTGCGTTGTGGTATCGTCACATCTCATGAGCGAAATGGAAATGATGTGCGACAGAGTGGGCATTATCGCAAACGGAAAAATGATAGGCTCATACACAATGGAGGAGCTTATCTCACAGTCTGACAGCTCAATTGCTGAATATGTACTTGAAGTTGACGACCCGCAAAAGGCTATGAGTCTTATAATGCTCGCAGACGAGGGCAAGCGTATCGACAAGGAAACAGGTGCAGTTGTCCTTTCTATCCCTGCGGAGATAGAGAAGAAAAAGATAGCGTCGGTGAACAAGACGCTTATCGAGGGCGGAGTTTCACTTTACACTGTTCACCGCAGAGAGAACAAGAAGCTTGAGGACGTATTCATCGAGCTTACAGGAGGAAAGGAAGGGGGCGTACAGATTGGCTAGATTTTTCAGACTTGTGAAAAACGAGTACATAAAGGTTTTCAAAAAGCTATCAACAAAAATAATGATCGTGCTTATAATAATATGTGCGCTTGGACTTTCAGGCATTGCACTTTTTGCAAAGCACAATATGGAGAGCAATAACTATTCAAGCTATGACGCAACTGGTGATTATCAGCAAACCATAGATTGGCTAAAAAACACAAACGGCGACCCTAACGAGATCGCAATGTGGCAGTATCTTATAGACAACGATATCGACAGCGATGATTGGAGATATGATGTACTGTCAGCCGTGTTCGCAAACGGCACTGGTGATATGTCAGGAATAAAGAAGTATCTTGACGACAACGATTGGCGTGGCTTCTGTCAATACAGGCTGGATAATGACATACTCACAGAGGGCGAAAAGTGGGAATATCAATACAGGTTGGACAAGGATATTTCCTTTGACAAGTCAAACGAGAAGAAAAACGATCTTATCATGACAGTTGCAAACGCAAAAAACACCATTGCGACCATGGGCGACGCAAAGTCTGACGGACAGAACAGCAGAGCAAAGCTGGAGGATAATATAAAACTTGCACTCTATCAGCTTGACAATGATAAGCTCGACAACACAGCAAACCAAATGACGCTGTTTGAAACAGACGAGCCTGAGCAGATAACATTCTGGACAGTGTTTCTCACAAGCACTTCCCTTGTAACGGTAGTCGCTCTGCTTGCTATCGTTATCGCAGGCGGCATTGTATCCTCTGAATTTTCACAGGGAACTGTCAAGTTTCTGCTTATAAACCCTGTTAAGCGCTGGAAGATACTCATGTCAAAATACTTCACTGTCATCACAGTAGGTTACATAATGCTTTGCATACTTTTCGTGGTGATGATACCTATTACAGGGCTTATGCTCGGCTTTGACGGCTTCTCAACGCCTTATATCTATGTAAGCGGCGGCGATGTAAAGGAAATGCCTACACTGCTTTATGCGGCAGAGCAATATCTGATGAAAAGCGTTGAAATGGTGGTAATGTCAACACTGGCGTTTGCTATCTCGTCACTTGTAAGAAGCACAGCCCTTGCTATCGGCGTCAGCGTATTCACAATGTGCATAGGCTCAACGGTCACACAGCTTTTGGGTCAGCTTGGACAGGATTGGGCAAGATTCCTTGTGTTCGCAAACACAGACCTTGCTTCTATCTCAAAGGGCTACTCAATATTTGCTCAGCACAGCGTGACCTTTGCCGTAGGCGTTCTTATAGCACACATGGTGGTGTTCCTACTCACCGCATGGGACGGCTTTACAAAGCGTTCTGTATAAAACAGAATAAAAACATCAAACGGGCGGAGAAATTTCGCTCGTTTTTTGTTGCTGAAAAGGGTAAACAAATGAACAGATTATCATATAAACATAAGATTGACAAGGGTGAATAAATATTGTATAATAGTCGAGTTGATACAGAGATCGTTTTAATGGATATTTTACAGGAGATAGATATATGTTTGAAACTTTAGTTGACGTTTTTCTTGACGCATTAATAGACAGCCTTAAGATCCTGCCTTTTCTGTTCGGAGTTTATCTGCTTATAGAGTATATAGAGCATCGTTCTGCCGACAAGCTTGGAAAGGCTCTTAGAAAAATGGGACCTTTTGGTGCGATAGGAGGAAGCATACTTGGAGCAGTGCCCCAGTGCGGATTTTCCGTTGTGGCTTCCAACCTTTACTCAGGCAGGCTCATCACAATGGGAACTCTCATTTCGGTATACCTTGCCACAAGCGACGAGGCAATACCAATGATGATAGCAAACCCTGCATTTGCCGGCAAGCTTTGGCAGCTTATTCTTATAAAGGTAGCTGTGGCTATAATAGCAGGTGTGCTTGTTGACCTTATCTTAAAGCTTATGGGCAAAAAGCAGGACGAAGAGCCTTTCAAGGAGATATGCGAGGACTGCGACTGCGAACACCACAGTATTTTGCACTCGGCACTTCACCACACTGTAAGCATAATACTTTTTATATTTGCGGTAAACCTTATTCTCGGTGCGGTAATGGAGTTTGCAGGAGAGGACACAGTAAAGACCCTGCTTATGTCTGACAGCATAGTTCAGCCGTTCATAGCAGGAATAATAGGCTTTATCCCGAACTGTGCGGCTTCTGTTGTTCTCACTCAGCTTTATATCGAGGGAGTTGTGAGCTTCGGCTCGCTTATCGCAGGACTTTGCACAGGAGCAGGAGTGGGACTTCTGGTGCTTTTCAAGACCAACAAGCACAACATGAAAGAGAATTTCGCCATAATGGGAATACTTTATGTTTTCGGTGTGGCAGCAGGCTTTGTGGCAAGTCTGTTCTAAAATATGATAGACAGATAAAAGGAGCAATTCGCAATGAACTGCTCCTTTTTGTTTGCAAAAAATCTTCGTATGTATAATGGGCTGTGATAGGCAGGCGACCCAAGGTTGCCACTACACTACATCATATCCTCAATAAGATAAGGCAGGCTTATGCGGAAGCAAACGCCGCCTTTTTTCATATCGTTTTCTACCTCTATGCTGCCCTCGGAAAGCTCGATTATCCTTTTTACAAGTGCAAGTCCAAGGCCGTTGCCCTCTGTTGCACGGGAGCGATCGCCCTGATAGAACTTATCAAATATCTTCGCCTTTACGTCAGGAGCTATAGACGGACCGTTGTCCCATATCTCCGCCGAAATATTCTTCTCGTTGCGGAAAAGCTTCACGCTTATCTTTCCGCCCTCCGGTGTGAACTTGATAGCGTTGTTGATGATATTCTGCCATATCTGCGCCATAAGCTCCTCACTGCCCACATACATGATATCCTCAAGGTCGATATCAAGGTCGATTTTTTTCTTCGACCACTCAGGTTCAAGCACAAGAAGTATTTTTCTTATCTGCTCGTCAAGAGAAAATCTTGTCTTTTTGCCCACTGTTTTCTGATTTTCAAGCTTTGTGAGCCTCAAAATATTTGACGAAAGCTTTGAAAGCCGTGATGTTTCGTCGATTATTATCTGCGTGTATTCCTCACGCTCCTGCTCGGTTATATCGTCAGATTGCAGAAGCTTTGCAAAGCCCTGTATGGAAGCCAGAGGCGTTTTGAACTCGTGGGAAACGTTTGAGATAAAGTCACCTCTCAGCGTTTCCGTACCTGCAAGCTCCTCAGCCATTTTGTTAAAGTTCTGCGCAAGTATGCTGTATTCAGGATCAGACGGCTCTCTTACTCTTACCTTAAAATTGCCCTTTGCTATCTCAGCCGCCGCCGCACTAAGATCTCGTATAGGCTGTATAATGCTTCGGCTCATGAACGCTGTTATAATAGTACCGATAACGATACAGACCATAAAAGCTATGATGACAACAAGGTTTACTACCCAGTAAACGCTGTCACTTGAAAAGCTGTCTATGATAACGAACTTATCATAGACCTGAGAGATTATAGTTGCGTTAGGCACAACACCCTCTGAGGACACATAATATCCCTTATGCACGATATCTGCAAAATGGTCGTGTACTCTTGAATCGTTTTTATCCACCACTGACAGACTATAGGCTGAATTGTTCACAATGGAAACTATCTCGTCCACAGTGAAGCCGCCCTTTTCTTCAAGCTGATCCATTGCCATGGAAAGCTCCACCAACTGCTGTTCGGCATTGCTTTTCATTACAGGACTGCACACCATTACAAGCACTGACACCGATATAGAAGCCGACACCAGCATCACAAAGAAAAACATAAGAGTCAGCTTGAACTGCAAACTTGTTTTATTTTTGGTCTTTTTCTTATCCAAACCCCTCACCCCTCAAGCTTATCCGTCACTGCTTTTTCACAGCCTTATAGCCAAGTCCACGAACCGTGACAATATCAAATGACTCACAGCTTCCGTAACGCTCTCTCAGCCTTTTAACGTGAACGTCAACAGTACGCTCGTCAACGTCCTTATCCATGCCCCAAAGCTCGTCAAGGAGCTGACGGCGTGTGAATATCTTGTCAGGGTAGCTGAGCAGTTTAAAAAGCAGTTTGAACTCCATTTGCGGTATAGTTTCCGCCGCTCCGCCGTCAACCGCCACGCTCATAGCGTCATAATCAAGCACGCAGTTTCCCACAGTAAGAGAATGTTCCGACGCCATTTTTGAACGCCTTAAAAGCGCACCCACACGGAGTATCATCTCATTTATATCAATAGGCTTTACCATATAATCGTCTGTGCCGGCAGAAAAGCCCTCCTGCTTGTCCTCGAAGGTCTCCTTTGCGGTGACCATAAGTATAGGCAAGTTGAAATCAGCCTTTCTGAGCTGTCTTGTAAGCTCATAGCCGTCCATATTCGGCATCATTATATCTGAAATTATAAGGTCTATATTCGTTTTTTCAAGAACGTCCAAAGCCTCCAGACCGTCATTTGCAAGAAAAGTCACATAGCCATGCTGTTTAAGTGCGGCAGACATGAGCTTTCTAAGGCTTGCGTCGTCCTCCACCACAAGTATCTGAAACATAAAATATCCTCCCTCGTAAAAAAATTCCCCAATAATGACATTATAGCTTATAATTGTGAACTGGTGATTAACATTTATTTTTTTCAAAAAACTCTCCGAAATCCCCTGAAAATTCATATTCGGTTCACACAGAACTGGTATTATATAATCACAGCAGAAGATACAAAAAAAGCTTTGGTAATTGGTAAAACTTAAAGTCAGGTTTTTGTCTTCTTTCCCTCTGCGATTCCCCAAGTCGCTGATACATTTCCTCGTCTTTAGGTTTTACCAAATACCAAAGAATTCCTTTCATAATTCTATAAAAATTAATGCTCATTTCAGCCGATGGAAGTGGGTATTAATTTTTTTTTGCTCTTTTAAGACAAGATGCGACAAAAAAACCGCAGAAGCCATATAAAATGACCTCTGCGGATATTTTTTTGCCTTTATTAGCCGTTAGCTGCAAAGCTTTTCACGAAGCTCAGCCGCCTTTCCAAGAAGCGCACAGATGTAGCTGTCCACATCAGGCTTTGCAAATCCACCAAGCGCTGAACCTTTAAGCTTTCGCTGACCTGTTTCTCCGGGGATAACAAAGTTATCACCGTTCTTTTTCTTTTCGATAGCCGACTCCAGCATATAGATCTCGCTGGTTATGGTGTCGATATATTTTAATGTATCAAGCTTATCATAGCCGCCAAAAAAACACGTTTTCAGACTATCCATTTTTCTTCCCCCTGCCTTACTGCTGTTTTGCACAGCAATTGTTATCAAAGCCTACAATCTTTATTTGATTTAATTATATCACAAATACTTAGCTTTGTCAATAGGTTTGAAAATGAATGTTCACAGTTAAGTAATTTTATATGAATTTTCGTGGCGTTTTATGTTGAATAATTATAGATATAAAAAAACGCAGCCCTTGCAGACTGCGTTTTTACGTTATATAAGTCTTTTGATTATAGTGATGTTGTTGTATCTTGAAAAATACTCAACATTTGAAATAACGATACCAGTGGCAGTGTTCTGGGCGTGTACCATTTTGCCGTCGCCGATATAGATAGCAACGTGGTAAATGCTCGAGATCGACGCTCCGCCAAAGAAGATAACGTCGCCCTTCTTCATGTTGTTATATGAAACTGTAGTGCCGTATAAAGCCTGCGACGCCGCATAGTGCGGAAGATTTATTCCCACCTGTGCGAACGAGAGCATCACAAGACCCGAACAATCCGTTGCACCAAACTGTGAACCGCCCCATACATACGCTCCGCCCACCATGCTTTTGGCATATGAAACAACAGTGTCTATTTTAGAACTGCTTGAATAATCAGGCTTAGGCGCAGGAGCTGCTGTTGTGGTAGTGGTCTTTTTGCTTGTTTCAGGCTTTGGCTTAGCTGTTTCCTGGGGAGTTGTGGTAGTCTGAGCCGTAGTTTCGTCAGGCTTTTCCGTCTGAGCCGGCTTCTTCGTGGTAGTGGTCTTTTCACCGCTGTTGCCACTCTTTTTGGTGGTGGTAGTCTTTTTCTTGGTGGTGGTCGTAGTCGTGGTGGTATTCGCCTTTGAGGACACCTCCGAATACTTATTGTCCACCTGCTGTGACTTATCTTCAAGGTCGCTCTTATCGTTCTTTATCTGCTCGATAAGCTTGCCCGACTCCTGCTCCATTTTCAGAAGCTCTGCCTGCTCGCCCGCCAAAGTTTTCTGCTCCTTGGCATATTCCTCAGCCTTTGCTTTGAGCTGTTTTATCTGCTCATCAAGCTCCGCCTTGGTCTTTTCAAGCTTTTTATACTGATCCAAAAGCTCGTTAAGCTCGTCATTATCGTGCTTTGCAACTCTCGTCACAAGCTCTATCCTCATAAGAATGTCATAAAAATCAGATGAATTTATCAGCACGTTCGTGTACGAATCTGCTCCTCCTGCAACATACATTGCACGAATACGCTCCATAAAATCGTCCTTGCCCTCGTTTATTGCAGTTTCCTGCAAGTCAAGGCTGTGCTGAGTGTCAAGCTGTTTGCCGTCAAGCTCTGCCATTTGATCTTCAAGCTCAGAGGAATATTTCTCTGAATTTGCTATCTTTTTCTGTATGGACTTATATTTTTTCTTTATAGCCTCAAGGTTGTCCTGCTCGTCGGCAAGCTTTTTGTCAGCGTCAGCTATCTGCTTATCAAGCTCCTGCTGTTGCTTTTTTAGCTCTTCAAGCTGACTGCTGTATGTATCGTTATCCGCCAAAGCGATATCACTTACGCTTCCGTCAGAAAAACCAAAGGCGGCAAAAGCTATGCACAGAGCCATACAGCCTGCGGCTATTCTTTTCATGGGGTAAAAATTTTTCATAATATCAGTTCTCCAAAATATGAGCGTATTATATATTTCTCACGCTGTAACGTTTATGTAGTCCTTTTCATTATAACGCAAAACCCCGTTCTTGTCAAGAAACCAGCCGCTAAAAGCCGTATTTTCGGCATTTTAAGACAATTCGCCACACATATTTTGTGCGTTATTGCACCTATTCTCCTCCGAACATCTCACCCAAGGTCTTTCCTATAAGCTCGCCTGTATACTGTGCCTGAGTGATAGAATTGCCGTGACTTCCCACCTCTATAAGAAGCGAGCCGGTGGTCAAGTCCTGATTATAGTGGCGATAGTCAAACAGAATAGGCCGTGTAAGCCCCTGCCAATCGCTCTCCAAAGCCGACTGCAAGGCACAGGCAAAGTGAAAATTCTTCATATAGTCAGGCATACCCATAGTGCCGTCATCACACCCTGATATTATCATAAGCTGAGCCGCTTCCCTGCCCTCTATCTCCGTCACAGGTGCGAGCCTTGTGCCGTCCTCACGCTCTATGCCGTCACGGTGAACGTCAAGACATACCTTTATAGAGGGGTACTCCTCCAATATCTGCTTTACCGCCATTCGGCTTGAATCGTAAGAGCCGTCATAGCTGGGATAATCATGCACAAGTGTATCGTGGATATACGCAACGCCTGCTTTGTCAAGCTGTTCGCATATCTTGTCCCCTACCGACAGCATATTCATTTCAGGATTGGTGGTCTTGCAGGAAAAGGAGCTGTCATAGTGGTCTTTGTCTGTGGGCTCAAAGCTTTCCGTGGCGTGGGTATGATAAATAAGTATCTGCGGTTCAGAGGAATTTCCGTCTATTTGAAAATCATATGGCTTTGAGCTTTCCTCATAAAGCTCATCATTTGAAAGCTCAGTGCAGTTTCTCACCTGACCGCCGCCGTCAAGGTCGAAATACTGCTCGCCGTCATATCTGCCGTAGGTGTATTTTTCTATAACACCGTCATTTCCCTCCATGCTTGCAGGATATGGTATCTTGTCCGTCACGTCCTGAGCAGGCAAAGGACTTGGCACTTCTGCGCTTACAGAGGGCGTTTGCTTCTCCTGTGGCGCCATATCCATATCCCATATGCTATGCTTTGACACCACTGCCGCTTCAAGTTTACTTGGATATGCGGTCTGGGCAGTTGCTTTGCTATCATCATCAGCGGAAAAACAAGGTTTGTATTCTCCCATCGCCACCCCTGCCGCCACAGCCGCCACCCTGCCGAACCTGCTTGCAGATCTTGCATAAAGCCATATCCCCGTGGGCATAACGAACGCCACAATTATAACTGCAACACAACGCAGGCAGACTTTCTTTATATCCAATGCTGTCACTCCCATATACATCTTAGTATTATAATGTATATGCAGGACGAGCCGTCATATTACCTGCCCAGCTTCACCTTAACAGGCTTGCCCACTGTCATAGAGTCATGAGTCACGTTGCAGTCATAGCATAGTATCTTCACGCCCTTTCGTGAAGCTTTCTCCAAAGCCTCTCCGAACTCAGGGTGAGTGTCATAATTTGGAGTGAAATATTTCACATCGCTCATCTGAACGAGTATCATTATATAAGACTCATACCCCTCATCAAGACAGTGAGAAAGCTCCTCTATATGCTTCACTCCACGGAGGGTAGGAGCGTCAGGGAAAAGCACAACGCCGTCTTTCTCCAGCGTACAGCCCTTGACTTCCATGAAGATCTTCCTATCCTGCGACTCTAAGTAAAAATCAAAGCGTGAATTGCCGTATTTCTTTTCGGGATAGACCGAGAAACCCTCGCCAAAAGGCATTTTTTCTCTCAGCCACTCCCCTACCGCCTTATTCGGGGCTTGGCTGTCCATGTTTATGAGCCTGTCACCTTTTTCCACTGCAACAAGGTCAAAAGCAGTCTTTCTCGATTCGCTGTCTGAATGTTCAAGCCAAACAGTACACCCCTCAATCAAAAGCTCTTTGCATCTGCCCGTATTTTTCACATGGCAGACCTCGGCTTTGCCGTCTATCTCAACGTTGGCGATAAACCTGTTCGGTCTTGATAGAAATTTGCCTTTATGTATATTATCGTATCTCATAATTCGCTCCTTTTATTCTTACTATTCACATTATACCACAAATATGTTTGATTATAAATACCTAAATCATGCTTTCTTAGCTTTGTTGATTTGTGGTTCGATACGAAAAGGGAAAAATATTTCACAAAATCTATTGACGCTATTTTTGAAATATGTTATAGTTTTGAGTATAGGTTATATAACAATAATAATTTATTAAAATTTTAGAAAGAGGTATTTATAATGAAAAAAATAACTGCACTTCTCGTTTCACTTATAATGTCATGCGCAGTAATGGCAGGCTGTTCTGACAGCAGTTCTTCAAGCTCATCAAAAGCAGACAGCACATCAAAGGCAGAAACAAGCGCAGCCGCTGACGAGTCAACTGCTTCAGAAGCAGGCACAGCCACAGATCTCGAGGATACTCTCACAGCGCAGTATACAAAGAAGATACAGGGCGAGAGCCTTGCTATCGACATGACAGTGGCAAGCGAATATGACAATTCATCAGCTGTTGTTGAGATAGCAGGCGGCAATATGCACATGAAAATGAACTTTATGGGCGTGGATATGGACATCTATAATATCGACGGAGTTATGTACACACTTGACAGCGAGTCAAAAACGTATTACACTGTTGATATGGAAGAATCTATCGACGACTTCAAGAGTGAGATAGGCTACGGCATTAACGACAGCTACAAGTTCATAAGCTCTGAAACAACTGACGACGGTCTTATCTGCGAAACTTTTGAAAGCACAGAAGATCCTGATATCGAGCTTGAATCAGGCGTAACTCTCGACACAAGCGATTCTGACGATTATTCTTTCACAACAACATTCAAGTATTACTTCAATGCTGACACAAAGGATATTGTTAAGATAGAAACTATCTCTGACGGCTCAACGACTACTGTTACAGTAAACTCATTCACAACTGAAAACGTTGAAGTCAAGCTCCCTGACGATTTTGACAGTTGGACAGAGCAGTCTTTCGATAAGGACACTGAAGATATCCCTTATGACGCTGAACTCGATGTTGAGTCAGGCGCTGAGTCAGCCGAGTAATTCTTGTCATTTTTTCGGAGGCAAAATATTATGAACAAGAAAATGGTAACTATTATTGCAGCTTTGGCAATGTGTACAGCAATGGCAGGCTGCACTGGGAGCGATACTGCAAGCTCTTCAAAGGCTGAAACAACTACTACAACAACGGCTGCCGCAGAGTCTGCCGCTCCTGCTGAAAGCACTGCAGACGAAAGTGCTGTCACAAATGTTGGCACAACAGATTATGACGTTGACGGCGATTTCAGAGCTTTCGAGCAGATGAAAGACAAGTATGAGGGCAACTATCTTGCTAACCTTACAGGTCAGATGACAAACAACGGCACAAAGTATACTATCTGCATAAAGGACGGCAAGGCTTATCAGGCACTCACAGTTCAGGGCATGAAGTCATACACAGTTTGCCCTGGCGACGGAAAGCTTTACAACGTTTCAGAAGGCACGACCACCTACAGTATCGAGGACGACGACGGAAATCAGTGGAAGTCAGCCGACATACTTTTCGGTGCGACACTCGATTTTGACCACGCATATATTGACACAACAACAAACGTTGTTCACGAGTATTATAACCTCGACAGCAGTGTTTCAGGCGGTGAGGGTCAGATAGTTTACGGCTTTGACGGCGCTACATATGACCTTAAGCAGGTAGTTCTGCTCCCAGAGGGTGCTGACGAATCAAGCGCAGTTTACTTCACTGTAGATTCCATAGGCGAAGCAGACGACAGCCTGCTTACTGTTCCTGATCTTTCTGCTTATACAAAAGAATAATTTTATCTGATCTTTTTCCAACATCGGGCGGACAGACCACTGCGGTCTGCCCGCTTTTTTGCATTTTCAGCAAAGTGTTGTGCAATATGACGGAAAAGAAATTCAAATATTTTTAAAATTTGTGAGAAAAATAGTCTTAAACCCCTTGACAAAATCGTCAAAAGGGTATAAACTATACTTAGCACTCGAGAAGAAAGAGTGCTAACACTTAAATACAATAAGTGCTAACAAGAAGAACGGGTGGTGAGCAAATGGACGACCGCAAGCTGAAAATACTTTCAGCGGTAGTCAATGAATATATCGTAACTGGCGAGCCTGTAGGCTCAAAGGCGATAATGGCTCACGTCAAAGCGTCCTCAGCGACCATAAGAAATGAAATGGCAGAGCTTGAGAAGCAAGGCTATCTCGAACAGCCACACACCTCCGCAGGCAGAATACCAACATATAAAGGCTACAGGCTTTATGTTGACCAGCTCATGGAACAAAACCAGCTTACAGCAAATGAAAAGAAGATGCTGGATTCAATGATACCGCAGGAATATGTCACAGAGGAAGACCTTGTGAACAAGGCTTCAATGGCATTGGCGGATCTTACGAAATGTGCGGCGGTGGTCGCAAACGCAACGCCAAAGTTCTCGCTTATCTCAAAGGTAGAGGTAATACCTACAGGAAAGAGAATGTACGTTATTTTGATGATAACGTCCAACGGCTCTATTAAGAATAAGGTTTGCCGATTGGAGTTCGACCTCAGTCAGGATCAGCTTGAGTTTTTTGATAACTTCGTAAAGGAAAATCTCAACGGCGTGCCTATCGACAGTCTTTCGGACGCTTATCTTGAAAAGCTCACAGAAGCAATGGGAACGTACATGATGACCCTTTCACCGCTTGTTTCCGAGATAATGAAGATGACAAAGGAAATGAGCAGCGTGTCTATCAAAGGTCAGAGTAATCTTCTCACCTGCAAGGACTTCAACCAAAATGAGATAATAAGCTTTCTCGATAATCAGAAGGAGCTTAAAGGATTTATTGACGAAACGTTCTCAGGGCTTCACGTTATGTTCTCCCCTGAGCGTGACGGGTTTGTTATCCACAACTCCTCTATTATAACAGCTCCGTTCTCAAAGGACGGCAAAACAGCAGGTGCGCTGGGGCTTATAGGTCCTATGAGGCTCGACTATGCGAAGTTTATCCCATATCTCGAGTATTTCACAGGAAAGATATCGGAAATGATATCCGAAAAGCCACAAGAGCAAAACAAAGAAGATGACGAAAACGAATAAAAAGAAAGGCAGGCGGCGTAAATTGAGTAAGGAAACTGAAAAGGACACCGAGCTTGAAAAAGAGGAAAACACCTCTGCTGAAAGCGAAGAAGTGAAAGAAGCGGCGGATACCGCAGAAAATGCCACTGAGGATACAGAGAAAAAGGCGGAGGAGAGCGAAACAGAAAAGCTGAAAAAAGAGCTTGCCGAAGCAAATGACAAGTATCTCAGACTTATGGCTGAATATGATAACTTCAGAAAAAGAAGCGCAAAGGAAAGACTGGAGCTTACAGACACAGCAAAGGGAAATGTGATAAACGGCTTCCTGCCGGTGTTTGATAACTTTGAAAGAGCGTTAGGCACAGAAACTCAGGACGCAGTTTATAAACAGGGTGTTGAAATGATCTTCAATCAGTTCAGCGACGCTCTGAAAAAACTCAACGTTGAGGTCATGGAGCTTGCGGGCAAGGAATTTGACCCGAACGTTGCAACGGCGGTCAGCACAGTTGACGACCCTGACCTGGGTGAAAATATTGTGGCGCAGGTGCTTCAAAACGGCTACACCATAGGCGGCAAGGTAATAAGACACGCAATGGTAATAGTAGCAAACCCATAAACAAAGACATCGGGACTTAAGGTCTTGATATAAATTAAGTAAATTTTGAAAGGACTTGATCTTATGAGCAAAATCATCGGTATAGATTTAGGTACAACAAACTCTTGTGTAGCAGTTATGGAGGGCGGCGAAGCCGTTGTTATCCCTAACAGCGAGGGTGCAAGAACAACTCCGTCAGTAGTTGGCGTTTCAAAGAACGGCGACAGACTTATCGGTCAGGTAGCAAAAAGACAGGCTGTTACAAACTATGACAACACTGTAATTTCTATCAAGAGACATATGGGCTCTGACTACAAGGCTCACATGGGCGGCAAGGATTACACTCCACAGGAAATTTCAGCTATGATACTTCAGAAGCTGAAGGCTGACGCTGAGGCTTATCTGGGCGAAAAGGTAACAGAGGCTGTTATCACAGTTCCTGCTTACTTCACAGACGCACAAAGACAGGCTACTAAGGACGCAGGTCAGATCGCAGGTCTGACAGTTAAGAGAATCATCAATGAGCCAACAGCCGCTGCACTTTCTTACGGTATTGATAAGGAAGAGGATCAGAAGGTCATGGTTTACGACCTGGGCGGCGGTACATTCGATGTATCTATCATCGAAATGGGCGACGGTGTTACAGAAGTTCTTGCTACAGCAGGTAACAACCACCTGGGCGGCGACGACTTCGACCAGAGAATTATCGACTGGATGATTGCAGAGTTCAAGAA
The DNA here is from genome assembly GCF_000435935.1 of Ruminococcus sp. CAG:57. NCBI lineage: Bacteria > Bacillati > Bacillota > Clostridia > Eubacteriales > Oscillospiraceae > Ruminococcus > Ruminococcus sp. CAG:57. Next base: position 22,248 of record NZ_FR890735.1, read on the forward strand.
GACTGAGGGCGTTGACCTCTCAGGTGATAAAATGGCAATGCAGAGACTCAAGGAAGCTGCTGAAAAGGCTAAGATAGAGCTTTCTTCTACTGCTTCATCAACTATCTCTCTCCCATTCATCACAGCAGACGCTACAGGTCCAAAGCATCTTGAAATGACACTTACACAGGCTAAGTTCAACGAAATGACAGCAGACCTTGTTGAGTCAACAATGGGACCAGTTCGTCAGGCACTTTCAGACTCAGGTCTGTCAGCTAACGAGCTTCAGAAAGTCCTTATGGTCGGCGGTTCTTCAAGAATACCAGCCGTTCAGGAAGCTGTTAAGAAATTCCTTGGCAAAGAGCCATTCAAGGGCATCAACCCAGATGAGTGCGTAGCACTTGGCGCTGCATATCAGGGCGGCGTTCTCGCAGGCGACGTTAAGGACGGTCTGCTCCTCCTCGATGTAACTCCACTGTCACTTGGTCTTGAAACAATGGGCGGTATCTGCACAAAGATCATCGAGAGAAACACAACTATACCTACAAAGAAGTCACAGATATTCTCAACTGCCGCTGATAATCAGTCAGCCGTTGATATCAACGTACTTCAGGGTGAGCGTGAGTTCGCTAAGGACAACAAACAGCTCGGTATGTTCAGACTTGACGGAATCGCTCCTGCTCCAAGAGGCGTTCCACAGATCGAGGTAACATTCGATATCGACGCTAACGGTATCGTACACGTTTCCGCTAAGGATCTTGGCACAGGCAAGGAGCAGAACATCACGATCACTTCTTCAACAAATATGTCTAAGGACGATATAGATAAGGCTGTCAAGGAAGCTGAGGCATATGCAGCAGAGGACGCTAAGAAGAAAGAGGACGTTGACGCAAGAAACGCTGCTGACCAGCTTTGCTTCCAGGCTGAAAAGTCACTGGGCGAGTTCGGCGACAAGGTAGACGCTGCTGACAAGTCAGCTTGTCAGGCTAAGATAGACGCTCTTAAGGAAGCCCTCAAGGGTACTGATATCGAGGCTATCAAGGCTAAGCACAAGGAGCTTGAGGAAACATTCCAGGGCGTTGCAACTAAGGTATATCAGCAGGCTGCACAGGCACAGCAGGCAGCAGGCGGTGCCGCAGGCTTTGACCCTAACAACATGGGCGGAGCAAATGGTGGCAACAACGGCGGCGCTTCAAACAACGGTGGCGACGACGTTATAGACGCTGAATTTACTGACGCAGAATAAATTATAACGGCTGCCTCTGCTCCGATTTTTCGAGCAGGGGCTATTGCCGTATTAAAAGGCTGTGTGAAAAGCGTGAAAGGACTATACTTACAAAAAGGAGGCAAGCCCATGCCCCAAGACTTTCACGATCTGCAGCTTACAGAGCATGGGCGTTTATATGGCTGAAAAAAGAGATTACTATGAAGTGCTTGGCGTTTCTAAAACTGCCACAGACGATGAATTAAAAAAGGCATTCCGTAAGCTTGCAAAGCAGTATCACCCTGACCTTCACCCTGGCGACAAAGAGTGCGAGGAGAAGTTCAAGGAAGTAAATGAAGCTTATGAGGTGCTTTCAGATAAAGATAAAAGAGCAAGATATGACCAGTTTGGTCACGCAGGCGTAGACCCGAACTACGGTGCAGGCGGTGGAGCAGGTGCAGGAGGCTTCGGCGGATTTGGCGATATGGGCGATATTTTCGATTCCATTTTCGGTGGATTTGGCGGTGGCTTCGGTGGCGGACGTTCTGCTAACCCTAACGCACCAAGACGCGGCGAGGATATAAGAGCGAACGTTGTTCTTGACTTCATGGAAGCCTGCAAGGGCAAGACTGTGAAACTTCGCATAAACAGAGCCGAAAAATGTCCTGACTGTCACGGCACAGGCGCAGCCGCAGGTTCTTCGCCTAAGACCTGTCCTGACTGCCACGGCACTGGTACAGTAAGGATAACACAGAGAACGCCTTTCGGAAACATCGCTCAGACCACGACTTGCAGTCGCTGTGGCGGTAAGGGTCAGATAATCGACAACCCTTGCCATACCTGCAACGGTCAGGGCAGAGTAAAGAAGGTATCTGAAAAGGAGATAAACGTTCCTGCCGGCATCGACGATGGTCAGACACTTAGAGTAGGCGGTGAGGGCAACTGCGGTATAAACGGAGGTCCTAACGGCGACCTGCACATCAACATTACAGTTCGACCTGACCCTATTTTCGAGCGTGACGGCTATGACGTGTGGACAGAGATACCGCTTACTTATGCACAGGCTACTCTCGGTGACGAGATAACAGTTCCTACAGTTGATGGCAAGGTAAAATACACAGTGCCGGAGGGTACACAGACAGGCACAGTGTTCCGTCTGAGAGGCAAGGGCATAAAGAAGGTAAACAGAAACGACCACGGCGACCACTACGTTCGTGTAACAGTTGAAGTTCCACGCAATCTGACCAAAGAGCAGAAAGAAAAGCTCCGTGACTACGAAAAGTCTCTCGGTGAAAAGAACTACGCAAAGCGCAAAACATTCTTTGACAAGCTCAAAGACAAATTCAAATAACAGAAAAAGGAGAACGGCACAAAGCTGTTCTCCTTTTTGTTTGCAATAAAAAATGCCGCAGGAAGGCCCACGGCAATTATCATCTTATCAAGCCATACCTGTGTGCTTTTTGATAGCCGCAAAGGACTCCGCACTGATAACGTGTTCCATACGGCAAGCGTCCTCTACTGCAACTTTCTCGTCAACACCAAGCTTTATGAGCCACTGTGAAAGCAACGTATGACGCTCATACATTTTCTCGGCTATCTCCAAGCCCTTGTCTGTCAAACGAATATAACCGTCCTTATCGACAGTTATATAGCCGTTCTCACGGAGATTTTTCATTGCCACACTTACGCTCGGCTTTGAAAACTCAAGTTCGTTTACTATATCTATGCTTCTTACCTCGCCTTTGCCCTTGCGCTGGCTGAGAATAAGTATCGTTTCGAGATAATTTTCAGCTGATTCTCTTATCTGCATTATAACGTCCCTCCCTAGAACAAGTTTGTCATCAGGTCATTACGACTATTATATCACATTTCAAACCGCATTTCAAGTGCAAGCACGCTTTTTCAGCGATTTCGATAAACTTTACATCAATGAATTGTGTTGATATACAAAGGCACTGCTCACAAAAAGCAGTGCCTTTAAAGCTGTCTGTTATTTACTGTATACCGCACTCCTCATAGTCTTTCCACTTTTCGGCATGCTCCTTATCCTCAAAATATTTGTATACAAAAAGCGCAGTTGACGCAACAACAAGTATCATCGCACCCATTAAAGTCCAGAACGACTTTTTTCTTGAATAGTTTGACATAACAAAACTTCCTTTCTTTCGCAATAGCATACAAAAACTTGCGGCTATCGCTCATAGCTTTGTTATAATTATACTACACAATGCTCTTTCTGTCAATTATTTTCACAGGATTTTCAGATATATTTTTCCGAGTAAAAGTGCAGAAATTCCTCAAGGCAAAGCCCGCCTGCGGCAATGATACGAGCGGCTTCAACGCCCACATAACGATAATGCCACGGCTCAAAATCAATGCCGGTCATCTGCTCTTTAAGGCGAGGATAGCGAAGGATAAAGCCGAAATCTGCGGCATTTGCACAAAGCCACCGTGATTCAGGCGTCTTGTAAAAATCGTCGCTCACATCATTGTCACCCTCTCTGCCGAGATCCACAGCAAGCCCGGTGTTGTGTTCGCTTGACCCGGGGAGAGCGAGAGTTCTGCCCACCTTTTCCACAGCCTTTTCATAACTCAGACCGCCCCACATTTCGTGAGATACTTCACGCTCCCAAAGCATCTGCTGATATTCAAAAGAGCGATAGGCGGAAATAATTTTCAGCTTTATGCCGTCAGCTTCCGCCTTTTTGAGCAGAAGCCTGAGCCTGTTTCCTGCCTGAGATTCCATAAACTTGCCGTTCACCTCTGTCAACTCCACACGATCGTAAAATCCCATATCTATGGGATTGAATTTATCCACAAGCATAAGATAATCCATATACTGACCTCCTTGTCCTGATGGGGAAAAATGTTTTAACTTAGTATATGCAGATGTGTGTGGAGAGTATACACGGCGAAGCTAAATGAGGAGTGAGGAATGAGGAGTGAGGAATTGGCATAGCAGACCAAAGTTGTACACAAGCATGAGGTAAAAATAAAGCACCGAGCGTAGCGATTTTGCGGCACAACAAACCTGCCCGAATAATCTGTAGGGGCGAACATCGTTCGCCCGTTCTCAAAACTTGTAGAAATTCAGAATTGTAGGGACGTCGCATTTCTGCAAAGCAGAAATTGCATCGCTCCCCTACACATTTCAAAAAGCGGTGCAAAATTACATCATATCACAAATTGCAGCGTAAAATGCCCGTCACGGCGAGTGACCTATATCCAGCAACCGTCAACTCTGACGACCTGCCCGTGAATGTAATCTGCTCCCTCTCCACTGAGAAAACGCACAACATTCGCCACATCTCTCGGCTTGCCTATCCTGCCTGCCGGTATGTCATCAACTATCACACGAACATCTTCCTCCGTCAGCTCGCCGTTCATTTTCGTGTCTATCATTCCGCAGGATACGCAGTTCACCCTTATACCGCTTATGGCAACTTCCCTCGCCAACGCCTTCGTAAATCCTATAAGCCCAGCCTTTGCCGCCGAGTATGCAACCTCGCAGGAAGCTCCCTTTTCGCCCCATACTGAGGTTATATTTATCACATTTCCACTGTGTTCCCTTATCATCTCAGGAAGCACCGCCCTGCTCATACGCATTGCACCAAGCAGATTCACGTTCATCATCTCGCATAGCTTCTCGTCAGTCATGTCAGTGAAAAGCTCTATATCCGCTGTGCCTGCGTTGTTTACAAGAAGCGTAACAAAGCCCAAACTGTCCCTGACTTCCGCCACGCATTTATCTATACTGTCCTTGTCGCCAATGTCGCAGTAAAAAACCTCTGCACATAAGCCACGCTCTTTAAGCTCAGATACCAAAGCTTCCGCCGCTGCCCTGCCATTCTTGTAGCATACAGCCACCTGCCAGCCGTCCTCAGCAAGCACCCTGCATATCTCCGAGCCTATCCCACCAGAGCCACCTGTTACCAATGCTGTCTTTTTCATAAAAATACCCCCGCAGATCATGATATACTGTAATTATATCACACCTGCGGAGGTTTTTCAACGGCTACTTTTCGTTCTCGTCTACCCATTTTCTCGCCCAGCCTGCATTCTGCTCCTGACGATTGTATACTCTGCCGTTTGGCGCAGTGTAATTGTCCGTCACAACATATTCCTGACCTGCCGAGATAACGTCATGGGGCTTGTATACCTTTGTGCCGTCTGACGCCTGCGGGAAACGGCTCTTGTCACGCTTTTTCATGGCTATCACTCTCCTTTTTATGTTATTATCCTGCCCGAAGCTTTTGTGATTATCAGATGAAAAATCTGCATAACAGTTGAAAATATCACGATAACGTGGTATAATCATCTTATACTAATTTTATCGGGAGTATTAAAATGGAAAAATACAACAAACAAAAAGCTATACTCACCGCACTGCTGAAATGGGTTGAAACAGAGTTCTTCGGAATTTTCGTATTCCTCTTTTTTATCGCAGTTGCAAAGCCTTTCGGTGCATTGGCAAATATAATTTTCGGTCTTACAGGACTTCTCACAGTGGTCTGCCTTATGGCTGACTTTGGTCTGAAACAGGGAGAGGAAGCCAGAAATAAGGTCACATTCCACGGTGAAAAGGATTGCCCTAACTATGGCTTCACACTTGGTCTTATTGCAAGCATACCATGCTACATAACAATGATACTGCTGATGATATCAAAAATCAGCGGCTCGTTCAACTTCATGCCTGCCTATAAGCTTCTCGACGCCTGCTTCTATCCTCTTATAGATTGGGCTGCCCACTCTGCCGACGTAAAAGATATGTCCCCATTTGTTTTCATCATGACCGCCATATTCCCTCTACTCTATCCATTTGCCACATGGATAGGCTTCAAAATATCCTACAAGCAGATAGACGTAAAAGAGCGTGTGGTCTACAAGCACAAATAAAATCAAGCCTGCCGTATCAGTCCGATACGACAGGCTTTTATCTTTTTTATCGAAAAAACTCAGTTCTCCACTATACATTAAACTATTTCATTACTGAAAATCTATCTCTATATCTTTTAGCGTCACATAGTTTACTCCATTGCAGTTTTTATCGCTTGCAGTGTTTGCGATAAGCGTTATCTTTGCCGTGCCTTTCACGTAGTCGGCACCAATATCCGTCTTGTTGTCATACGTGTAGCTCTCTCCGGCTTTGAGCAAAGTGTTCATGGTGTTTCTGTCGCCATTTTCGCCATAGCTCGTGGAATTGCCCTTACTGTCCTCTGTGGTGATATACTGGTCAGTCGTGAAGTCAAGCGCCATGTCCTTGTCCCAGTTGTTTGTGTAGGTAATATGGCTTATGAACTCGCCTCCGCTTACCTCATAGGAGTATTTCGCCGTGAGCCTGCCGTCCTTTGTTGTAAAGGTATTGTCCCCAACGTCCTCAAAATAGTCGATATATCCAATATCAACTTCGTCGGCCATATCAGGATCGTCCTTGGCGACAGAAGTCACCGCTTTCTCACTAGGGTCAACATCGTCAGCGACCTCAGCGTTTTTCTTTACGTCAGTGTATTCGCAGTTCTCATTGAGCCAGTTTTCAAGCTTTTCTGCCTTTTCACCGCCTATATCAAATTTTAATATATCTCCTGCAAAAAGCTGAACATACAGATCTCCGTTAGCAGTAAAATAAGCCGTACCGTTGGCGTCAAGTCTTTCTACATAGAAGCTTATTGTTATTCCGCCCTCAATGTAATATTCATCATCATTTGTTACCGACAAATTAATATCAGGGTCGCTCTCATAAGCATCGCCCTCATAGACCGCATTGTATGAACCATTATCGTCCTTTAACAAGTCAAGCAGCTTTGAGATGTCAGTATTAGTATACTTTCTGAGCCTGCCCGTTTCTGCATCATTGTAAGCATAGTCCACATGAGCCGTTTTTTCAAGACTTACGTCATTTATTATGTCATCAAGGGTCATATCGGTCTTGCAATCAGGTGAGTATTTCCAATCATCATACCACGCCACAGAGCCGTCATCAAAGACCACCGCCAAATAAACGCTTGGTGACAAGTCCTTTATTGAATAAATATCCGCTTTTGTTGTTTCCTTTTTGTTTGTCTCATAGTTTTCCGTTTCAAGAGTCATGGTGGTGAGCTTGCTGTCAAGAAAAGACTTATCAACATGACCCATTGAAACATATTCCACATCGTTATATTCAAACGTCTCATATTTTGCATTCATTGCATATTCGTCCCAAGGAACTCTATATGACACTGTTGCTTCCTCGTCTGCCATCTGCTGGTCAGCCGCAGACTTTGCCTTTATATCTTTGTCCGACCTGCCTGCAAACATCATAACACCCGTCGCTGCAGCGATAACACCGCAAGCCGCCACAGCCGCCCACTTTGTCCATATGGTTTTTATCTTTATGCCGCTGCCGCTCTGTCTGCATTCTTCAATGTAATGCTCGTCAGCATTTTCCAAAGCCTTGAAAATATCCTCTCCTGTTGTTTTCATAAAAGAACTCCCTCCTTTTCAAGCAAAGCCTTTAACTTATTTCTGCTTCTGAAAAGGCTCGCCTTAACTGTGTTCAGGTTCATAGCATACTTTTTTGATATCTCTTTTATAGGCGTTGCAAACCAATATCGCTGGAGAAATATATTTCTGTCTCTCTCCTGCAACTCACCAAGAAATTCGTTTATAAGCCCTTCAAGATGTCTGCCGTCGCAAAGACTCTCGGTGGTGTCATTGTCAGGTATGCACTCGTCAAGCTCCTCCAAGACCGCCGCTATCTCACCTTTTCCACGCTTTGCGGCCTTTGACGCACGATATCTGTCAAATGCGATATTTCTTGTTATCCGCCCGAAAAATGCCGACAGCATTCTGGGTTTCTGTGGCGGGATGGAGTTCCATGCCCTGAGCCAAGTTTCGTTCACGCACTCCTCCGTGTCCTCCCTGACTCCAAGAATATTGTAGCCCACAGAATAACAGTATCCGCCGTATTTCATATCCGATTGTGAAATAGCCTGCTGATCTCTGCTTTCATAAAGCTCAATTATCCTGCTGTCCTCCATTTTTCCGCCCCCTTACATTTAAGCAACACCTCACAAGGCACGCCTAACTTCATTGAAAGTCCTTTCACCTATAATGACGAGATATCCGCCAAAAGGTTTTATGAAAACATAAAATAATTATAACATATGATAAAAAATTATGCAACACAAAAACGACGTCCCACATCACTATGGAAACGCCGTTTATATGAAAGAATGATTTTATGACATCGTTTTATGACAACTCGTTAAGAAGATCCATGTACAATTCGTTGTAATCTGTTCTGTTATCCTTCAGGAATGCGATAGCCGCACGAGGGTGGCGGTTGAGCGCACCTGTGAGCATATAAGGCACGTCATAGCCCCACTGTGAACCCTTTGCCCTCTCCTCAGCAACGTACTTTTCAACAAATTTCAGTGTAGGAGTAAGCTTGTAGTTAGGGTTTCTCAGGAAGCTGAGCATCTGCTCCATAAAGCAGTTTCCTGCACCTCTGCCCATTCCGCTCATTGTAGCGTCCGCAAAGCTTGCGCCGTGAGAAATGCTCTCGATAGTGTTTGCAAAAGCGAGCTGTTGGTTGTTGTGCATATGAACGCCCACCTTTTTGCCACTAGCCTCAGCCACCTCGCAATACTGCGCAGTAAGTCTTCTCACCTGCTCTGGGAAAAGTGAGCCGTAGCTGTCAACAAGATAAATAACGTCAACAGGGCTTTTTGCCACAAGGTCAAGAGCCTGTGCGATATCGTCCTCACGGCTTGCAGAAACAGCCATTATGTTGATAGTCGTTTCATAGCCCATATCGTGGCAGTAGTTTATCATCTCCAGCGCACCAGGCATCTGATGAGTGTATGTTGCAATCCTTATCATGTCGATAACGCTCTCGCTCTTTGGCAGGATATCTTTCTTGAAATCACATCTGCCAACATCAGCCATAACAGAAAGCTTCAGAGGGCTGTCATTCTCGCCCACGATAGCTCTGATATCCTCCTCATCACAGAACTTCCACTTACCGAACCCCTTGACGTCAAAAAGCTCCTTAGAAGCTTTGTAGCCGAACTCCATGTATTCAACGCCTGATTTTATGTTAGTTTTATAGAGTTCTTTTACAAACTCGTCTGAAAATCCAAAATTATTTACAAGACCTCCGTCACGGATAGTTGCGTCCAGAAGCTTTATATCAGGACGATATGACATAAGGTCACCTTTCTGATTTATCGTCTTTGCCTGATTTGCCATTGTGATTACTTCCTTTCCAAAAGCAGGTTCTTATCACGCCTGTATAAAATTTATCACTTTAAAGATTTTATGCTTTTAAGCTTTTATGTATTAAAGTATAACACTATTTTTCTTCCCTGTCAATAGCCCCAAAGCCCTTTAAACACATTTTTTACATTTTAATAATATTTCTCGTCATTTTACACCCAACTTTTATATACTTCTCCCTATGAAGCTTCTGCCCATTTGTAAAATTCGCCGAAAAATCATCATACGACTTGACAAAATACCCCCCTCAGAGCCACGCTCCAAGGGGGTTTTATCTTTCTGTTCTCTATTAATCCATGACCGCATTAGCAAGCATAAGCTTGATACGGTTCTCCTGATTGACCTTTGTCGCACCCGGGTCATAGTCGATAGCGACTATATTTGCGTCCGGATAAGCCTGCTTGATAGTCCTTGACATACCTTTTGCAACAATATGGTTAGGCAGACAGCCGAATGGCTGAGTGCAGATTATGTTTTTTGTGCCTGTTTCTGCAAGAGCCGCCATTTCAGCAGTGATGAGCCAGCCCTCGCCCATTTTTACGCCCTGACTAATATACTTGTCAGCACACTTTCTAAGGTGTTCAAAATCATGAGGCGGCTGGAAAATGCCCTGCTCGTTGATGACCTTTATCTGCTGCTTCTGGAACTTGTAAAGCACATCATAACCAATGCCGTACATAAGAGTGCGGCTGGTTTTCTTGTCATAAAGCTTCTCGTCATTGATAGCGTCCGACGCACAGTAAAGCACGAAGTCCAACAGTCCAGGCACGTTAGGCTCACAGCCCTCAGACAGCAGAAAATCGTTCAGGTGATTGTTCGCAAGGGGTGAATACTTAACGTATATCTCTCCCACGATACCGACCTTAGGCTTCTTCTCCTTTGTCCTGGGAAGCGCCGCAAAGTCTTTGAGCATAGCATTGTAAATGCTCTTTGTGTGCATATATCTGCTCGGGGTAGCAAACAGCTTTCCAAGCCTGTGCTGCCACCTTGCCAAAAGCTCGTCCGTAGAATTTTTCTCTATCTCGTAAGGCTTGCACTGATTGTACAAAAGCATGAGCATATCACCGTAAAGTACCGCATAAATAAGCTTCATTGCAATGGCAGGGGTGATATCTATGGAAGCGTCCTTTTCAAGTCCGCTGAAATTCAGCGACAGAACAGGCACTTCAGGGAACTGCGTTGACAGCGCCTTTCTTATAAGGTGGATATAGTTTGAAGCACGACAGCCGCCGCCCGTCTGTGACATAAGCAGAGCCGTGTGTTCAAGGTCATATTTGCCGCTTTTGAGAGCGTCCATAAACTGTCCGATAACAAGAAGCGCAGGATAGCAAGCGTCATTATGTGTGTTTTTAAGTCCCTCGTCTATAACGTTTCGTGAGCAGTTTTGCAAAAGCTCCATGTTATAGCCATATTTTTTGTATATCGCCATGATAAGCTTGAAGTGTATAGGAAGCATATCAGGTATAAGTATAGTGTATTCCTCACGTCTTGACTTGTCAAAATAAGACCTTTTTACTCTGTCCGAGCCTGCGTGTTTTATCTCTTTTTCAGCCATTACATTGCCTCCTTGTCCATTTTCTTCTCAGCATTTGCGCTGGCTTCTTTTTCCTCCAGTGCCGCCGCCAAAGACCTGAGTCTTATCTTAGCCGCACCGAGATTCGTTATCTCGTCTATCTTTAGCTGAGTGTAAAGCTTGCCCTTTTCTTCAAGTATCGCTCTCACCTCGTCTGTTGTAACAGCGTCGATACCACAGCCGAAGGATACCAGCTGAACGAGCTGCATATCATCATTTTCGCATACATACTCTGCCGCTCTGTAAAGCCTTGAATGATAAGTCCACTGATTAAGTACGTCAAGTGGAGGTGTATCAACCTTCATTGCCACGCTGTCCTCAGTGATAACAGCAAAGCCAAGAGAAGCGATAAGCTTGTGTATGCCGTGGTTTATCTCAGGGTCGATGTGGTAAGGTCTGCCTGCCAGAACGATTATTTTCTGACCCTTTGCCCTTGCCTCAGCGATTATCTCCTGCGCCTTAGCCTCGATATCCCTATGGTATCTCACCTGCTCAGAATAAGCCTTGTTAAGCACTCCAAGCACCTGCTTTGCAGTGATGTTATACTTTGAAAGCGCTCTTGCCATTGCCTTTGCAACGTGCTTTTTGATGTTTATGTCAAGATAAGGCATGATGAAATTATCATCATTCAGCTTGTCATTGTTAGCCTTTAGAAGCTCAGGATAATAAGCAACAACAGGACAGTTATAGTGATTGTCCGACTGACCCTCGTCAGCATTGTAGCTCATGCAAGGATAGAATATAAAGTCCACGCCCTTGTCAAGGAGGCTCTCTATATGACCGTGACAAAGCTTTGCAGGATAACATACCGTATCAGACGGAATAGTTTGCTGACCCTTGTAATATGTATCTCTCGTTGACTCCTCAGACAGCACCACCTCAAAGCCAAGGCTTGTGAGCAGTGTTGAGAAAAACGGCATAAGGTCATAATAAGACAGCGCAAGCGGCAGACCTACCTTTGCAATAGGCTTTGCAGGCTTGTTGTCAGCATAAGAAAGTATCTTGTTATACTTATACTCTATCATGTTTTCCGTTCTGTCGGTTATCTTTATGCCTGCACCCTTTTCACAGCGGTTTCCGGAAGTAAATCTTCTGCCGTCATTAAATCTTATTATAGTAAGGTTACAGTGCGCACCACAGCCACCGCACTGAACGGCTCTTGAATTGTAAGCAAATTCTTCAAGCTGAGCCTTTGTAAGAACGCCTGACTTGCCGTCCCTGCCCTGAGATTTTTCTTTTGCGAAAAGCGCACAGCCGAACGCACCCATAAGTCCCGCAATGGCAGGTCTTATAACGTTTCTGCCAAGCTCCATTTCAAATGACCTGAGCACAGCGTCGTTAAGGAACGTTCCGCCCTGAACGACTATATTCTTGCCAAGCTCGTCAATAGACTTGGCTCTTATTACCTTGTAAACTGCGTTCTTGATGATAGACGAAGAAAGTCCTGCAGAGATATCCTCAACGGAAGCTCCGTCCTTTTGCGCCTGCTTTACAGATGAGTTCATGAACACTGTACATCTTGAGCCCAGTTCCACAGGTGCTTTTGCAAACAGACCGAGCCTTGCAAACTCTGCAATATCATATCCCATTGCACCTGCAAAAGTCTGAATGAACGAGCCACAGCCTGATGAACAAGCCTCGTTAAGCATAATGCTGTCGATAGCATTGTTTTTTATCTTGAAGCACTTGATATCCTGTCCGCCGATGTCGATGATAAAATCAACGTCAGGGCAGAAATAAGCCGCCGCCTTATAGTGCGCAACAGTTTCAACTATACCATAGTCAACGCCCAGACCTGCCTTTATAAGATCCTCACCGTAGCCTGTTACCGCAGACGCCCTGATGTTAAGCTCAGGGGTAGCAAGACTGTAGATCTCCTCAAGCTTTGAAGCGATTATATCCAGCGGCTGACCCTTGTTTGAGCAGTAGTGCTGATAAAGAAGCTTTCCGTCAGGTGTGATAAGCACAAGCTTTGTGGTTGTCGAGCCTGCGTCGATGCCAAGATAAGCGTCGCCCCTGTAAGTTCTGATGTCTTCATATTTAAGGTCAGACTTCTTGTGTCTTTCCACGAAAGCATTATATTCCTCACGGCTTGCAAACAGTGGCTTGCCTACCACGATATTGTCAGTAGCCTTTGCGTTCACTATCTTGTCAAGGGCTTCGTCTATAGTCATTTCCTCAGCAAGAGTGTCAGCATGAAGTGCCGCACCGAAAGCCATATAGCATGAAGAATTTTCAGGAAGTATAGCGTGTTCCTCGTCAAGGTTTAAAGTAGTTCTGAATGCCTTTCTCAGTGCACTGAGATATGTAAGCGGACCCCCAAGGAAAAGCACCTGACCGCCGATCTTTCTGCCCTGCGCCAGACCTGAAACAGTCTGATCCACAACAGCCTGAAAGATAGACGCAGATATGTCCTCTTTTCTTGCGCCCTGATTAAGAAGCGGCTGAATATCAGACTTTGCGAAAACACCACATCTTGAAGCGATAGGATAAGTCTTTTCAGCCTTAAGAGCAAGGTCGTTCATCTCGTCAGGGGTAACGCCCAAAAGTCCTGCCATTTGGTCGATAAAAGCACCTGTGCCACCTGCGCAAGAGCCGTTCATACGCTGTTCAACGCCCCCTGTGAGGAAGATTATCTTAGCGTCCTCACCGCCAAGCTCAACCACAACGTCAGCCTTTGGATACTTCTTGTTTACAGCGATAAAAGCAGAAAAGACCTCCTGCACGAAAGAGATACCGCTTGCCTCAGCGATGCCAAGACCTGCCGAGCCTGTTATGGCTATCCTGAACTTGTCCTCAGGATAAAGCTCTCTGATAGCACGCAGCTGCTCAGCCACCGTTTCCCTTACCTTTGAAAAGTGTCTTTCATATTTGTTATAAATAAACTCGCCCTCGTCAAGAATTACCGTCTTGACCGTGGTCGAACCTACGTCTATGCCTAAATCATAAATCTTGCCCATAGTAAAAACCTCACTGATTCTCGTTTGTACACTCTTAGTTATTATATCACACTTTTTCGCAAATTACAAGCTTTTTATATTAACAAATATGTATCTGAAAACTACCTATAAAGCTAAAACGGGCGAACACTGTTCGCCCCTACAATGCAACTATTACAATGTATGGCAAAATGCGTTCGCCCGTAAATATTCATTTTTTATCTATGCTTATTCCTGCTCTAAAAGGCAATCAGTAAGATTAAGGTCATAGAGATTGTTGTAGGTAGGCTGCTGAACAGGCTCACCTGCAAGTCTGTAGAACTGCTCTGAGCCGTACTTCTTGATGAAGTTTGTGGTGTGGCAATTTATTTTCAGCTCCTCGATAAACTTCTTCATAACATTGCTGTCAGCGCCATAAGCATTCTCAAGGAAGTCAAAAGCGTATTTCAGACCATTCATAGACTGCTGTGTAACGTTGTTTGCGCCATGGAGCAGATTGTTGAAGGAGTTCTGCAAAATAACAGTACAGCGGTTTTTGTTATCTCTTCCCTCGTTCGTACACTTATCAAGATAAGCTTCCAGATTGTGGAGTATCCAGTGCTGGATCTTCTTGTTAGACGGCGAGATGTTTCTTGCTCTTACCGCCTTGTCAAGGCTCTTGTTGCAGTCCATGATGTGTTCACTGATTATCTGACGGCATGAAAGACCATTGTTTATCTTCACAAGGATATCTTCCATTCTTGGGTGGATAAGTCTTATCATCTTCTCCATTTGGATACAGCTTCTCATTGTGTATGTGATGCCGTCCATAAGCAGATTCATAAGAGCCACAGCTTCCTCAGTGCCTGCCGCTCTTGCGTCAGCAATGTTCTGTGCAGTTATACCGCCCTCGAGGATAGCGTCAACGTCATATTTCTCACGATAGTAGTTGAATCTGTCATAATATTCCGCAAAGCCCTTTGAGAACTCTGGGTTCTGTACATACTGAGCAGCCAGAGCGTGGTCAACAAGGATACCGCTCTCCTCATAAAGCTGCATCATTTCAGAAAGGTCCTCCCAGCCACGGGCAGTAACAAAGCGGTAGTTGTTCTTATCGCTTGCGTCTACCATATAATAATGGTCAGGGTGAAGCTCAAGATATGATATGATAGCTGGGTGAACGCCTGCATAGTAAGCATATTCTTTCCAAACGTCGAAATCAGGCTGACACTCGACCCTCTTAACACGGTCGAGAGTAACGATATCGAACTCAGAAACAGACTTGTTGAACTCAGGCGGGTTACCTGCTGTAACAACTACCCAACCTGCCGGAACCTGATGAAGTCCGAAAACCTTATACTGCAAGAACTGGAGCATTGCAGGAGCAAGGGACTCGGAAACGCAGTTGATCTCATCGAGGAAGAGAATACCCTCTTTGATGCCAGTGGCTTCGATAGTGTCATAAAGAGTAGCCACGATCTCACTCATCGTGTACTCGGATATCTGCACGTCAGCACCGGTGTAGTTTCTATGTACAATAACAGGCAGACCGAGGGCAGACTCTCTTGTGTGGTGGGACATCGAGTAGGTAACAAGGTTTACGCCAGTTTCCTGAGCTATCTGCTCCATAATAGCGGTCTTACCGATACCAGGTGCGCCAAGCAGGAACACAGGTCTCTGATGTTCTATGCTAATTCGGTAATCGCCAAATTCGTCTTTAATGAGATAGGCTTGTATTGCATTAAGTATCTGTTGTTTTGCTTCTTTAATATTCATAATCATTTCTCCTCAGTGCAGTCTGAAGCTGTGAACAAAAAGCACTGCACAATTAAATAATCTTACCATTTTATTATAGACTATCTCCAAATTAAAGTCAATAGTCATCACAAGTTTTGTCAGCTTACACAAACAATTGAAAATATTTTAGTTATTCTGTATCAAAGTCATAAAATTTAACTGTTAAAATATTGATATCAAAACAGAATTTTCAACAGACTTTTAAGTT
This sequence comes from Ruminococcus sp. CAG:57, assembly GCF_000435935.1. Lineage (NCBI taxonomy): Bacteria > Bacillati > Bacillota > Clostridia > Eubacteriales > Oscillospiraceae > Ruminococcus > Ruminococcus sp. CAG:57. Next base: position 38,183 of record NZ_FR890735.1, read on the forward strand.
TTTTCAAACGTTTTCGCCCATACCCCAGCAGACCTCATAACCTCACTGCTCACTTGGTTTTGACATCTCCCAAACAATGTGCTATAATAATAAGGTATAAAATTTATCCCTCGGAGGTCTGATCTATGCTTTATGAAATAAAAAATGATAAACTCTCTATCTCAGCCGACACTTTCGGTGCTGAGCTTCACTCTATCAAACTGGACGGCAAAGAATATCTCTGGCAATGCGGTGACGCTTGGAAACGCTACGCTCCTATCCTCTTCCCGTTCATATGCTCCCCTAAAGACCGCACCTACAAGGCTGGCGGTCAGGAATATCACATGGCTGCAAACCATGGTTTCGCTCGTGACAGCGAATTTGCTTTCTCAGGCAGCACAAAAAATTCCCTGAGCTTTATCCTCAAAGACAATGACGTTACCCTTGCTCAATACCCATATCACTTTGAGCTTGAAGTCACCTACTCCATAAAAGGTTCAAAAGTCACCGTCACAAACACAGTAAAAAACACTGATGAAAAGGCTATGTACTTCTATCTCGGCGGTCACCCTGCTTTTATCTGCGATATCCAAGGTGGCAAATGCACAGTTGAGTACGAGAAAAACGAGCATATCGTTCAGCCTATCCCAAACGGCGAGAGGACTATCCTTGACGGTGAAAAGACTATCACTCTCACAAGAGAGCTTTTCGACTATGACGTTATCATGAAAGACCACCCTGCTTCAAAGGCTGTCACCCTGAAAAAGTCTGACGGCGGTTTCGTAAAGCTGTCATTCCCACACTCTGACTGCATTGCAGTATGGACTTCCACAGGCAACCCTGACGCTCAGTTTATCTGCCTTGAGCCTTGGACTAGCGTGCCTGTTTACGAGGACGACGCTTTTGAGGATATTGAAAACAAGCCTCACGCTATCAAGCTTGCACCTGAAGCTGTTTACACCTACAGCTACACCGTGGAGGTGGGCTGATGAGAGCGGTAATACAGAGGGTCACAAGTGCAAAAGTTGAGGTCGAGGGCAAGGTCACAGGCGAGATAGGAAAGGGCTTTCTGATACTTTTCGGAGTAGGTCAGGAGGACACTGAGGCTGACTGCGACAAGCTTGCAGACAAGATATCAAAGCTTCGCATTTTCGCTGACGAGAACGACAAGACAAATCTTTCTATAAACGATGTTGGCGGAGATATTCTTTGCGTTTCACAGTTCACCCTTTATGCAGATTGTCACCACGGCAACCGCCCGTCATTTATCTATGCAGGCAAACCTGATGAAGCCAACAGACTTTATAAATACTTCTGCAAGGTCTGCGGTGAGAAAATTTCAGGCAAGGTAGAAAAGGGCGTTTTCGGTGCAGACATGAAAGTTTCACTGCTCAATGACGGTCCTTTTACTATCATTCTTGAATGCAGAAACGGAGAGATAATTCCATGAACATACAGATATTCGGCAAGTCAAAATCCTTTGACACAAAAAAGGCCGAGCGTTATTTCAAAGAGCGTGGAATAAAGTTCCAATCTGTTGACCTGCCTACAAAGGGGCTTAGCAAGGGCGAGCTTAACTCAGTGCTTGCGGCTGTTGGCGATATTGACAAGCTTATCGACCCAAAGGCAAAGGGAGAGCAGGCAATGCTCATAAAATATCTTGGAAGCACCGAGGAAAAGATAGAAAAGCTTCTTGACTATCCCGAGCTTTTTGCCGCACCTATCGTAAGAAACGGCAAGAAAGCTACAGTAGGCTTCTGCCCCGAGGTGTGGAAAAGCTGGGAATAGCCCTAGATGAAAATACTGTGAAAATTGCCGATATTCGTTGAAAGAAGCTTGAAAGTGTGGTATAATACCATATGGAAAAGTATTTTCAGAAAGAGATGTTTTAAATGGTAATTGATTTTCACGTTCATGCCTTTAATCCAAAGGTAGCGGAAAAGGCTGTTGAAAAGCTTCAGGCTTGCAGTGGAATAACTCCTTTCACAAGAGGCACTGCAGAGGAAACCATACAGCGTTTTGACGAATGGGGCATTGACAAGGGCGTGCTGTTATCAGTGGCAACAAAACCTACTCAGCAGAGAGTTATAAACGATTGGTGCGCTGAACAGGACGGCGGAAGATTTATAAGCTTCGGTGGAATACACCCTGACGCTGAGGACTATGAGCAGGAGATAGCCCACATAAAGGAGCTTGGACTTCACGGCATAAAGCTTCACCCTGATTATCAGGGCTTTATGATAGATGATGAGCGCATGGACAAGATATATGACGCCATTGAAAGGGCCGACCTGCCTGTTATATTCCATTCGGGCTATGACTGCGTTTCCCCTGACCTTATCCACTCCACACCTGAGAGGGCGCTGAACATGATAAAAAAGCACCCTAAACTCAAGGTCATTCTTGCACATCTTGGTGCAAACATGATGTGGGAGCATGTGCGTGACGTTTTGGCAGGAGTTGACGGTGAAGTTTATTTTGACACCGCTTTCACAAGTATGTGTCCTGACGAGCTTATGCAGGCTATCGTTGAAAAGCATGGGGCTGACAGGATACTTTTTGCAAGCGACTGCCCTTGGGACAGTTCCTACCTTATAAAAGAAAAGATACTGCACTTGAACATTTCCGAGGATAACAAAGATAAAATTCTCGGCGGCAACGCAGAAAGACTTCTTGGCTTAAAATAAAATTGTGTAAATTCTGAAAAGAGGATATAAAAAATGAGATCAAAACTGCTTGTGGCTGTGCTGGCTTGTTCTGCGGTTTTCGGGCTTGCGTCATGTGGGGCAATGCTTCCAGAAAGCTCCTCCGAAACGGAGACCACCACGGGTACTGCCGCCCAGAGAGTTATAGAGACCACAAAGACCGCCACAATGGGCGACGATTATGATGAGGACGATGAGGATTACGAGGGCTACACCACCACCACTTCTGTGACGGCAGGTACACTTGAAAACCCTGACGTGAGCATTGACGAAGGCTACGACCCTGACATAATCGCAACGGCAACAAAGAGGACGACCACCACCACAACCACAACATCTGCCGAAACAAAGGCGACTAAAAAAACCACCACCACAAAGTTCAAAAAGGACGCACTTTTCCCTTTGGGTGATGATGTGAAATACCCTGATTCTATCCCATTTCTTGTAAAGTCAGACACCTCTTACCTTAATCTCAGATACGGTCCGTCAAAGAAATATGACGTGATAGAAAAGATACCTGACGGAAAGACCATAAACGGCTACGGCGAGAGAACAGACGGTGACGGAAACATATGGGTATATGTAAAATATAACAATAAAAGCGGCTGGGTAATGAAAGAGCTTCTCAGCGGCACTGAATAAACGGAGGACAAATAATGGACAGCTTCAAGGAACAGATAGTTCGCAAGATTCCCACAAAGAACGATAAGATACAGAAAATTTTCATCATGATAGCAAGCGTGGCACTTGCCGCACTGTGCTTTATCTTCCCTTTCGGCACGCAGTTTTCTGTAATAGGCATTTTTCTTGCCGCCGCCGCACTTTATGGCGGTTATTATCTTACAACAAAACTCGATGTGGAGTATGAATACATTTTCACAAACGGAGAAATAGACGTTGACAAGATAACGGCTCAGCGTTCAAGAAAACGCCTTATCACATTCCGTTGCGGCAGTGCGACAGATTTCGGCATTGCTGACGAGAATTTCTCTGTACCTGAGGGCGCAACACAGGTCCTTGCCTGCGCTTGTGACGATAGCCTTACAGACTACTACATAACATTCAACCACAAAAATCTCGGGCTTACAACTGTTATTTTCACACCAGATGACGATATGCTGGCACTTATGAAGCCTGCGCTTCCGAGAACACTGAGGAAATAAAAATGAAAATATTTGTCGGAACTGATCTTATTGAGATCGAACGCATAAAAAAAAGCTGTCAGAGCCGACGTTTCTGTGAAAGGGTTTACTCCGAAAAGGAGCTGACCCTTTTTTCACAGAAGAAAAACCCATACGAATCCATGGCGGCGAATTGGGCGGCTAAGGAAAGCTTCGCAAAGGCTTTAGGCACTGGGGTCGAGGGCTTCGCCTTAAACGAGGTGTCCTGCTTGCGTGACGAGCTTGGCTGTCCTTATCTGGAGCTTACAGGGAATGCGCTTTTGGCGGCTGAAAATAGGGGGCTGACCTTTGCGGTGTCACTTTCCCACATCAAGGATATCGCTTCGGCAGTGGTGATAGCTTATGAAAAGGAGGATAAAAATGGATAGGATATTAACAGTGGAGCAAATGACATTTTGCGAGCATGAGGCTGAAAAATATGGCGTGAGCCTTGCTCAGCTCATGGACAATGCGGCAGCACAGCTTTCGGAGGTCATTGCAAGCAACTCGTCTTCGTCCTCAAAGATAGTGCTTCTTATTGGCAAGGGAAACAATGGCGGTGACGGACTTGTGGCGGCAAATTTGCTTGCGGAACAAGGCCTCAAGCCTGCGGTGGTCCTATGCTGTGGTGAGCCTGACACTGACCTCTCCTCGGCAGCGTATGCTAGGCTCGATAAGAGCGTAGAGGTGCTGAAAGCTGAAAATGCGCTGGATTTTATCGAGGGTGCAGACGTGCTTGTGGACTGCATTTTCGGAACGGGTTTTCACGGAAGCCTGCGTGAAAATATCCTGCCAGTGTTCAGAGCTTGTGAAAAATGTGAAGGCATGAAGATAGCCTGCGACCTGCCGTCGGGAGTCAATGCACGGAATGGTCAGGCTGACAAGCTATCGTTCATGGCTGACGTGACAGTGACCTTTCATCGTGGCAAGCTGGGTCTTTATTTACAGCCTGCGGTGGACGTTTGCGGTGAAATTCTGGTAAAAGATATCGGTATTGACGAGCGTTGCGAGAATACCCTATACCCTGTTATAACGCCTTTTGACGTGGTAAAAGCAAGGGCGGCACTGCCTTTTAGACCTGCTGACGGACACAAGGGCACGTTCGGCAAGGTGGTGAGCGTGGCAGGCTCGGAGAGCTATATAGGTGCGGCAGGACTTTCAGCAATGGCGGCAATGCGAACAGGCGTGGGGCTTTTTGAGCTTTGCACTGCAAAAAGCGTAGTCAACTCCCTGTCGGCTGGTATGTATGAATGTACATACTCGGCAATGAAAACCGACAAGGACGGCTTTATGGTGGCTGAAAATGCGGAGACGATACTGAAAAAGTGCGAAAAGGCAAGCTGTTTGCTGATAGGCTGTGGGCTTGGTCACACGGCTCAGACAGAGAAGCTTGTGGCGGAGCTTATTGAAAATGCGGAGATACCCATAGTTTTGGACGCTGACGGAATAAATTCACTTTGTCCGAATATAGATGTACTGTTGAAGAAGAAAAGTACAGTTATCCTCACCCCTCACCCTGCGGAGCTTGCAAGGCTTTGTGGCGTGACGGTAGGCGAGGTCATGTCGGACAGACTTGGGTTTGCATATCGGCTGTCAGAAAAATATGGTGTGACAGTGCTTGCGAAGTCGGCTGACACCTTTGCTGTGGACGGTGGAAAGGTTTATCTTTGCACCGAAGGCACAACTGCGCTTGCAAAGGGTGGCTCAGGGGATATGCTTGCAGGCATTGTTTCCTCCTATGTAGCTCAGGGGTGCGACGCTCTCGATGCAGCCGCACTTGGGTCGTTCACACTTGGCTCGACGGCTCTACTTGCAGGATACAAAAGATCTGAGCGTGGAATCATTGCAAGAGATGTTATTGACGCTTTGCCACGATTTTTGTATGACCTTGAAAACGCCGACTAGGCTGTACTAAAAACAAAGACCTTCTTCTTATGAAGAGGGTCTTTTTTAATGGAGGGCAAAATGAAAAGAACAAAGGCATTTTTTCTCACGATTTTGGCGGTAATGGGCTTATGCTCATGCGGTAAAAGCACCGAAGTCAAACCCGTAAAGCTGGCAGAGGATTACAAGACCCCGGCTGAGTTCACCATTGACGGCACGGAATACGTCGCAAGCTTCACCCGTGAGGGTGCAGATATGTGGGAGTGTGAGATAACCGCGCCAGAAACTGTCAGCGGTATGGCGATAACCTGCTCAGGAGAAAGCGCACGACTTGAATACAAGGGTTTGACCTACGAAACTGACCGAGGGAACATACCCGAAAGCTCCGCTGTCACAATGACTGCCGCTGTGCTTGACAAGCTTATTTCGCAGAAAGGCGTGACGTATCTCAAAAATGACAAGGGAGATATCACCGCCACGGGACAGATAAAAGGGCAGGATTTTTCGGCTAAAATCAAAGGCGGAAAGGTAAAAAGCTTGGAGATATCAGGGGAGATAAGCGTAAAATTCACATAAAAAAAGGTGCAGAGAAAATCTGCACCTTTCTTATGTATGGAAATGAATTATTTACCAAACTTTGCACAAGCGATAACGTTACCGTCCTCGTCCTCAAATCTGAGGTCAGCAATGTAGAAATCAGCCTGGTTTGGAATGCCCCATCTCATAAGTGAAACATACTGTGGTTCAGTTGAGTTTACAAATGTAGCGCCGTCCTTGATACCAGGTCTCATTGTAAGCTCATAGGAACCCCACTCAGAAGTCCACTCAGCCTCGCCGAAGTCATAGAGGTCGTTCCAACTGTTTTCACCTTCACCTGTTGTAGGCTGTGTAACGAATGCACCCATGAAGTTACCAGGAACGAGTGATTTTGTGCCGTCGTCACCAGTGAACTCGCCAACTGCCTTTGTAACTACGTCAGCCTTGATAGTGAAGATCTTCTCAAGATCAGCTTCCTGACCCTCGAAGAGCTTCTCCATGT
>NZ_FR890735.1:44991-48532 GCF_000435935.1 Ruminococcus sp. CAG:57
TCTTAGGGATCTTGTAGTTGCCATTATCCTGATCGAGAGTCTCGACCTTGATCATTGGAATACCTGCAAGCTCCTCAACAGAGATATTTACATGAGACTCATCGTTCTCGTAATCCTTCTCAGCGAAAGGTTCAACGATAGAAGCAACGTCCATATCCTTCTTGAAATATACAGAAGCCTCCTCATAGTTCTTCAGAGTAGCTGGCATTTCGGAAATATCCTTTGCAGCCTCGCCCTCAGACTCTGTGCCGGAAGCGGCTGTTGAATCAGCTGTTGACTCAGGAGCGGCTGTTGTTGTAGTAGCCTCTGTTGTTGTAGCAGCTGTAGTTGTTGTTGTAGTAGTTTTTGCCTCAGCCTTTGATGAAGAATCATCAGAGCTGCCGCAAGAAGCGAACATAGCACTTGTAAGTGTAAGTGCAAGAGCGCAAGCTAAAAACTTTTTCATTTTAATAACCTCCGTTTAATTGTCACGCTATACACATAGCCTGACCTATATTTACTTTTGTATTATAGCACAATTGTCACATATTTTCAATATACTATTTGCACAATTTAAGCACATGATTTCATATGTTTTGCACAGAAATCGTTTACAAATTAGTGCAGGTTACACAAACGAACAAAAAACAGAGCTTCCCGAATGACAGAAAGCTCTGTATAAATTCACTTATTCAAGTGTGTTATCTGTGAGAGATTACTTTCTCTTAGAAATAACGATAGCTGCACCAGCAAGTGCTACGCCAGCGAGTGCAAGACCTGCTGTTGCGCCTGTAGCTGCTGTGTTGTCAGAAGCTGCTGCGGAAGATGTAGCTGTTGTAGTTGTTGTGCCAGCCTTTGAAGATGTTGTGCCAGCTGCTGTTGAAGATGTAGCTGCTGCAGAAGACTTGTCGTCCTTCTTAGAATCGTCCTTCTTAGAATCTGTGCCTGAAGGTGTTGAATCAGTCTTAGAGCTTGACTCCTCAGCTACTGGCTTCTTCTGAACTTCCTTCTTGTCCTTGTTAGAACCAGCCTCGAAGAGAACGTTGCCGTCAGCGCCAAGAACCTTCATACCTACAACGTCGATACCCTTAAGGTCTGCTGCCCAGTTGTTGATACCAACTGCTGCGTAATTATCAGCATCGCCGTCTGTTGTTGCGAAAACAGGAGCGTCGCCGAGGTATTCAAGAACGTATGTGCCTTCCTCTTCTGTTGTGTAGCAGAGAGTATCCTTTGGCTTATCGTCCTCAACCCATGAGCCGCCAGCCCAGTCCTTAGCGTTCCAGCCACCAGACTTTGAGTTGAAGTTGATTGATCCGCCACCGCCGATCGTGTTCCAATCGTTGTTGTCAACCTTGATTGTGAATGAAGCACCGTAAACAGCTCCAAGGTCAGAGATAGCATCCTTGTTTACAGCACCCTCTGACTCATCGCCATTGAAGAATACAGCAAAAAGGTCATCCTGAGTCTGTCTGCCGATTGCAAGAAGGTCATCGCTTACGTTGAGCTTTGTGCCTGCTGCAGATGCTGGGATCATTGCCATAGAAGCTACGATAGCTGCTGCTGACATACCAGCGAGAATCTTAGAAATTTTCATCGTTAATCTCCTCCATATGAATATAATTTTATGAATTGTCATTCAATTCTAGTCTTATTATAGCAGACTTTCTCCCTAAAATCAAGGGGTTTTCACTTTTTTTATTCCAAAAAGTGTTGAAATTTCTAACAATATTGTCACACTTCTTTTGTGCATTAATCACAGAAAACGTTATCACCTCTTATATTTTACAACATTTTCCCGTTCTATCTGTCATTGAATCTCTGCAAGAACTGCTTTGTTCTTTCGTTCTGGGTCTGACCGAAAACTTCCTCCGGAGTACCCTCCTCCACGATATAGCCGTCGTCCATAAAGATAACATGGTTTGCCACATCACGGGCGAATGCCATTTCATGGGTGACGATGACCATGGTCATTTTCTCTTTGGCGAGCTCTTTTATTACCTTTAATATCTCACCTGTAAGCTCAGGGTCAAGTGCGGAGGTCGGCTCGTCAAAGAAAAGTATCTGCGGTTTCAAAGCCAATGCTCTTGCGATAGATACACGCTGCTGCTGACCGCCTGAAAGCTCGCAGGGATAAGACTTACCTTTAGTTTCGAGTCCCATTTTCTTTAAAAGCTCCTCACAGTTGGCTTTTGCCTCCGCTTTTGGCTGTTTAAGGACATGGAGAGGGGCTTCCATTATATTCTGATTTACAGAAAAGTGCGGAAAAAGGTTGAAATTCTGGAACACAAGACCTATTTTCAGGCGTATATCCCTGAGGGTCTTAGAGGGTGCATACGCCGCCTTGCCATTTTCTGTATGGAACATATTCACGCCGTCAACGTTTATCTCTCCACCGTCTGCTTTTTCAAGCTGGTTTATACAACGCAGAAGCGTTGATTTACCGCTTCCTGACGGACCTATTATTGCGACTACCTCGCCCACCTCAACGTTAAAAGAAATATCTTTGAGCACCCTAAGGCTGTCAAAGCTTTTAGAAATATTTTTCACTTCAAGAATAGCCATATGAGTTCTCCTTATTTATAATAGTCGAATTTCTTTTCGATAACGGCAAATGCCACCGTCACGATAGCGTTGAGTACGAAATAGAATGCGCCTGCGATAAAAAGCGGTGTTATTGAGCTATACAGGTTCATCTGCTGTTTTGCCTTCATTGTTATCTCAGCGAATGCGATAACGTTTGCGAGAGAGGTATCCTTTACAAGGACGATGACCTCATTCGATGTGGCAGGGATAACACGCTTTGTGACCTGCGGCAGGATTATTCTAAAAAATGTCTGCATTTTCGTCATGCCGAGCATTGAAGCCGCTTCGTACTGTCCCTTTGGGATAGCCTCGATACCGCCTCTGAATATCTCTGCGAAATACGCCGCATAGTTAAGGACAAATGCCGTAACAAGGGCGATAAACATATAGTTCTCATTGTTTTTTATATTGGTAAGCACGTCATAGATACCGCCTGTTTTGCCCTGCTTTGCAGCACTTGCGATAATAAGCGGTACTGCATAGTAGATAGCGATTATCTGAAGCATGAGCGGTGTGCCACGCATGACAAGTATATAGAGATTTGTCAGCCACGAGATAGGCTTGAAGCGGCATTTTTTCAGCATTGTCACAAGCACTCCCACAGGTATTGAAAGCACGATGGTCCATGCAAAAAGTTTCAGTGTATTAGGCAGGAACTCCAGCAGGATCTCCGTGACCTTTTTTACTTCCTCAAAAGTCATAAATATTCATTCCTTAACAAAATATTACGATAACACGTCACCGTATCAGCGTATTAATACATTATACTACATATTTTGCGACTTGTCAAACGGAAAGAGTGAGGAATGAGGAATGAAGGTATCGCCTGCGGCGATGATTTTTTTCATTGCGAACTGCGTTCGCACAATTAACTCACCAACGTTCTTATTAATTTACCTCTTGGAGTATCTCAAACCACAGCTATGCTAATTCCTCATTCCTAATTTCTCATTCCTCATTTGTCATTCCTCACTCCTCA
>NZ_FR890735.1:48590-53933 GCF_000435935.1 Ruminococcus sp. CAG:57
TTCGTTCTTCAAAGCCAAAACCGCTTCACGGACTTTCGCCATAAGCTCTTCGGGGGTTTCGCCATTAGGATAAATAGGCTCACCATAAACGACTTTTACTTTATATTTGCTAAGACGCTTCCAGTTGAAAAGCCTTGGGAGCTTTCTGTCTGGCGGGAATATCTCGTGTCCGCCTTTGATGTAGGCTGGTACTATAGGCACATTGGCTTCGATAGCAAGGACGGCTGCACCGCTTTTGAACTTGCCCATTTCACCAGTTTTGCTTCTTGTACCCTCCGGGTGAACTAGCACACCCCATTTCTGACCAAGCTTTTTACGCAGAGCCGCCATTGTTTCGTCTACTCTGCCGCCCCTGTCAACAGGCACCATACCGCCTATTCTTACTATAAGTCGGCTGGCTAAACTGCCGTTGAAAAGCTCCTTTTTCGCCATACAGCAGAATTTTGCAAAACGCTCGTATCTGAAATTCAGGGTGAGGAAGATAAAATCAAAGTTTGAAACGTGATTTGCACAGATTATATAACCGTCCTTATCAGGTAGATTTTCCTCGTTGGTGACCTTGACTTCATAGAACGCTGTCACAAGATTTCTGTAAAAGCGGTAAATACGATAGTCTATCTTTTTCTTGTCCAGAGGATAGAGCATTGATTTCACTGTTTGCGGCTTTATGCGGTTTGGGTTTTGAACGAGGGCGATAAGCTTGCCCACTGTCATATCTTTATCCATACAGCCGTCAACACGCACACCACTGAACTCCTCTATCTCCAATGCAAGCTCGATAGCTGAGAGGGAGTCTATGGTGAACTCCTGCAAAAATTTTGTATTGAGCTTGACTTCATTCGGCTGAACGTGTGCTATTTTTGCCACGGAGTTTCTCACCATTGACGGGATATCCGACGGGTCGATACTATTTTTCGCCTGCTTTGTAAGGCTGTCAAGGTTATCCTCCATGACCATTTTCTTCAGCAGATAACGCTTTGGCTTGCCGATAGCTGTCCTTGGTATAGAATCCACAAAATGTATGCCGCTTAGTTTCATTGCCTGACCCGCGGAGGAGCTTATCTCTTTGAGTTTTTCTTCCGTCTGCTCACGCTTATCCTCAGCACAGACCACAAAGGCGTGCACCTCGTCATAGCTTCCCTCTTTCGCAGGCACTCCGCAGACCACAAGCTCGTCAACGTTCTCAATGCCCCTATAGACCTGTTCGATATCGTCAGGGGCGGCTTTTTTGCCTGTGGATAGGACGATATTTTCTTTACATCTGCCGAGAATGACGATATTTTTATGCTTATCGAACTTTGCAAGGTCGCCTGACTTGAACCAGCCGTCAGGATTGAAAGCTTCATCTGTGGACTTTTTGTCGCCATAGTAGCCTATCATCATATAAGGTGACTTTATGAGAAGCTCACCGCTGCGGTCGATTTTAACTTTTATATCAGGATAGGCCTTGCCGCAGGTGTCGGCATAGACGTGCTTGCCATATGTGCCGATAGTTGGTATGCTCGTTTCGGTCGCACCGTAGTTGTTCACAATATTAAAGCCTGTGCCGTAGAAGAAATCAAATGTATCCTTTGACATTGGCGAGCCTGCGGAGCAGAGAAATCTAAGCTCACCGCCCAAGGCTTTGTGTATCTTTGCAAAGATTTTTTTGCCGCTGTTTATGCCGTAGATCTTACGCTGATGAAGTGCCACGGGGAACATTTTCTTGAAAAGTGCTGAAGATACTTTGCTTGCGTTGATCTGCTGCATTATCTGGGTTTTCAAAAGCTCATAGACCTTTGGCACGCCCGGGAAAACTGTCGGCTTGAAGTTTTGAAAGCCTGCGGAAAGACCCTTTGCGGAGAGAGACTCAATAAAGCACACTGTTCCGCCTGTGAGGAGAGGGGCTAAGACCTGTGCAAAAAGTCCGTAGATATGGCTGTTTGGCAGGATTCCGAGATAGCGTTCGTTATCGGTTATGCCGTTGCACCGGCAGACCATTTTGCAGGAATTTATCTGAGAATCGTGGGTGTGCATGATGCCTGAGGCTGTCCTTGTCGTGCCGCTTGAAAAGATTATCACTGCGATATCAGGGTCGCCTACTTCACCTTGGCGGAGTATATTTTCCCCTGAACCGTCAAGTCTGTCAAGCTGGTTTTGAATATCGAGAACAGGTATATTTTTCACGCTTGTAAGCTTCTTTGCCGCCTTTTGAGAAGCGACAACGCACACAGGCTGTGACTTTTTCACCAGTGCGACAAGCTCTGCCGCAGGAAGCGAATAATCCAAAAGGACGGCTGTGGCATTTAGCTTTGCACAGGCGAGAAATGCGATATTCCACTCAGGTCTGCCCTCGGAAGCTATGCAGACCCTATCCCCTGCCACAACGCCCATGGCTTTAAGGCGGCTGCAAAAAACATCAGCCTGCTGTAAAGTCTGTCCGAATGTATATTCCTTTGTTTCACCCTCGTCATTCATCATCACGAGAGCGGTCTTGCTATAGCGGTTTATTGCCGTTTTTCTAAATTCATTATAAATGTTCATGGCAGTTTCCTTTCCGCACCTCAGACTTTCTGAGAGTTGCCTTTCATTGTATGTTCAAGTGCCTCGACAGCTTTTTCGGAGCTGTCAAGGAGGTTTTTGAGATTTTCCTCACCCAGTGCGTCAACGAACACGCTGAAATATTTTTCAAGACGCCGCTGCTTTTCTTCAATGGACTTTTCACCTTTTGGGAGGAGTTTCACCTGCACACGGCGTTTATCCTCAGGGTCACGCACAAGGCTAACAAAGCCTTTTTTCTCCATTGTGCTGAGAACAGATGTCACACGCTGACGTGATATCATAAGGTCACGGCTTATATCTGAGGGGTAGACTATGCCCTCGGCTGTGCTAAGATAGACTATCACTTTGCTTTCGCCCTGAAAAAGCTCTGCAAGGTCGTCCATATATCCTGTTTCAAAAAATCGTCTGAAAACTTCTCCAAAACGCTGGGCTGTTTTATCGTTCATTGTTATTCCTCCAAATGTCAAGGCGGTTGATTGTCAACACTGTTGATTATACACCATGTTGATGAATTTGTCAAGTGCTATGGGCGGTATGGTACAAATGCCCTTGACAAAATGTCTATATCATACTATAATAATATGGTATAAATCTTTCGGCAAACGCCGAAACACCGAAAGGAGGATATGCTTTTCAAAGGTCGAAAGGCATGATCTGGATATGATAAAGGACGTACAGGAAAAAATTCTTCAGTTAAAGAAAGAAAACGATATTTGTATACTTGCGCACAGCTATCAGGCTAAGGAGATAGTAGAGGTAGCAGATATTACAGGTGATTCATACAAGCTAAGCGTTGAGGCGCAGAAGGTCTCAAACAAAAACATACTTATGTGCGGAGTGCATTTTATGGCTGAGGCGGCAAAAATGCTCAACCCTGACAAGAACGTTTATCTTGCAAATCCATCGGCAGGCTGTCCAATGGCAGAGCAAATGGAACCTGAGATGATAGAAATGATAAAGGCGCAGGAGCCTGACAGAAAGGTAGTATGCTACATAAACACCACAGCCGCACTCAAGAGGGTTTGCGACGTTTGCGTTACTTCCTCGTCTGCGGTGAAGATAGTAAAGAACATGGACGCTGACAAGATACTGTTCATTCCTGACTGCAATCTTGGTGCATTCGTAAAAAAAGCCTGTCCTGAAAAGGATATAATGCTTTTGCAGGGCGGATGTCCTGTTCATGCGTCGGTAACAAAGGCTGACATGATAGCGGCTAAGACGGCTCACCCTGATGCACTGGTGCTTTGTCACCCTGAGTGTATCCCTGCTGTAAGCGAAATGGCTGATTATGTTGGTTCAACTTCCGGCATAATGAATTTTGCGGCTGAGTCTGACGCAAAGGAGTTCATCATAGGCACTGAGATATCCATTGCGGAGCATTTGCAGTACAAATTCCCTGAGAAGGAGTTTTACATACTCTCAAAGAAGATACTTTGTCCTAACATGAAGCTCACCACTCTTATGGACGTTTACAAGACTTGCGAGGGCATCGGCAACGGCGGCGGTTTTGAGATAAAAATGACAGACGAGGAGATAACCTCTGCAAGAAAATGTATCGACGAAATGATACGTCTTGGGGGCTGATATAATGGATAATTACACCATAAAGATCGCAAAAGGGCTTGCAAACAACGCAGACGCCAGACTCATAAGACAGCAGGTATTCGTTGAGGAGCAGGGCTTTGTGAACGAATTTGACGATATCGACCATGAGGCTTATCATGCTGTTATTTACACGGGCGGATATCCCATTGCAACAGGCAGGCTGTTTGACGAAAATGGCGAAGCGCACATTGGACGCATCTGCGTGAGAAAGGCATATCGTGGCAGAGATCTTGGCAGAATGATAGTGGAAGCCCTTGAAAAGCAGGCTGAAAAAGCGGGCTACAAGGAAGTCAGCTTATCGGCGCAAACGAGAGTACAGCAATTTTACGAGAAGCTTGGCTACAGGGCATATGGTGATGTTTACAAGGACGAATACTGTCCGCACATTGCAATGAAAAAGACCCTTTCAGGGGAATAGATATGAAAAAGGACGACTTGGGGTCGTCCTTTTTTTTGTGGCGTTTAATGAACAAAACAGTTTGTGATTGAAACGAACGAGAGTGGCGGGACGTCGAGGGCGCCGTCCCCTACACAAAAAAATTGCGCCGCTCCCCTACATAAATGTATTGATAAAAAACGATAATAATATAAATTTTTGTAGGGGCGAACAGCGTCCGCCCGTTTACCGCAAGATTGCCCACCGCTCGCAAGATATCAATTCGCCCCACAAAAATTGCACATAATTTGCGCACACAAAAAAAGGACGGAATCGCTTCCGTCCTTGATTTTTTAGCTATTTACTGTTTCCATGATAGCGTCGATTATTTCAGGGAAATACCAGCCACCCTCGGATCTGTTGAGAAGTCCGAAGTTCTCACCGTTTCCTATTCTTGTGCCGTTATCCCACCAACAGCATGGTACGCCGTACTGCTTTGCGGTGCTGAGATAATCCTTTACACACTGAACTCTCGCTTCTGTATTAACCTTATTTACAGAGCCGAACTCACCGATTATTACAGGTATTCCCTTGCTGAGGAACACTTCATTGATATCGGTAAAGAGTGTTGTGATAGAAGAGTCGATACTTGTATACTGGTCTGTGCCTGCGGTATCAAGTGCAAATGAATATGGCAGATAAGCGTGGATAGAAACTATTATCTTATCGTCGCCCTGCGGAACTTCCAAAGCTTCCATGTTCTGCTTTGATGATGAAGCGGCATATGGTGTTACCATTATACACCTGTTAGGGTTGTTTCC
>NZ_FR890735.1:53979-55867 GCF_000435935.1 Ruminococcus sp. CAG:57
ACTGTTTCGACGAACGCCTTTGCGTACTGATTTACGACTTCTCTTGACTCGGCGTCGCCTATCCACTCGTTGCCCTCGCCTCTAAGTCTAGGCTCGTTCACGCCCTCGAAAATGAGGTGCTCGTCATAGCCCTGAAATCTGTCGCATATCTGCTTCCAGAGGGCTTTGAGCTGCTCTATATCCTTATCGGCACGGTCTTTCTTAGGCATATACCACTCCTCGTGGTGGGTGTTGAGGATAACGAACATTCCGTTGTCGATACCGTAATCGACAATTTCCTGAACTCTGTTCATCCATGCTTCGTCAACTGTATAGTTCTCGTCCATGTGAGTACCCCATGAAACAGGAAGTCTGAACACGTTGAAGCCTGCGTCCTTGACCTGGTCTATCATCAATTTTGTGGTTTCCACATTTCCCCATGAGGTTTCAGCGTCAAGACCTGAGCCGCCTGTGGCGTCCATGGTATTGCCAAGATTCCAGCCCACTTTCATCTGAGCCACAAGGTCTTTTGCAGTGGTCACTGTCATAGGGTCATTGGTATGCTTCTGAGTATTTTCTGTAGCTGAAGAATCGTTTTCAGCCTTTGAGGAGCTGTCCGAACTGCCGCAGGCTGTCATCATTGATACGCCCATTGCAAGGGAAAGCACTGCTGCAAGTAGTCTTTTGATTTTCATATTTTGGTTTTCCTTTCTCACCATATAAAATAATAATATTTATATTTTAGCTCATTAATGTGGATTTGTCAATAGGAATAATAAAATTAGATAAACGCACAAAGTTCTGTTGAAATGTGACTATATATACAAAATATGTTTTTTGTTATTCATTTTGCCAATTGACAATTATAATCATAAACTGTATAATTTAAACATAGAGTATTTAATTTGAAAATTATATGGGGGTACAACTATGAAAGCTAAACACGTTGGCATAATAATATGGGTAGTTATTGCCGTCGCTTTTATATTTTGCTTTTGGTATTTTGGCATAAGACATATTTTTGCTGATAAGGATACATCAGAGGAAGAAGATCTCATAGTGGGCAGCATGGCTGAATGTTCTCACGGAGATGATTTTGTTGAGCCGGTTTTACAAGCTGGCGATTATTACATTGACGGAAACACTGACAATAACGTATTCTATATTCACATCGGAGATGATGAAACATACAATGTTTGCGGAGATGTTGAAAAATATATTGATTCTTTTGCAACATTTTTTGATGACAATTTGAAAGCTGAATCCATTGAACAGTACAGCAAACCGATGCGATATAGGATCATGACCTATCATGAAGCCGGGGACAGAACACTTATACAGCTTGAACAAAAAACTGAAAATGGTATAGGCTTTTCTACAGGTCCAAGTTACATAAGCGAAACTTCCTTTAAAGACGGCGACAACATCTACAAACTTGTGTCGGAAAGCACAAGTTCAAATTTGGATAATTAAACACAAACAGGCAGATTCTGCACTATGTGCATAGTGCGGTAAAAGAAAGCAGAAAATTATATATATTGCCAATTGACTTGCCTTTTATTGTATGGTACAATATATTTACAGTTAAAAGCTGTGATAAAAATATATAATTTACAGGAGGACAAAATTATGAAAAAAATTATCAGTTTATTCATGGCAACAATTGTTGCGGCGGTGTTACCGTTCACTTGCTCGGCGGCAAATATTCAAAACCCCAAGTATAAAGGTGTATATTGGGATACTAAAAATGATTTGGCGTATATCGATATACAAACAGCCAAATGTTATGCAATAATTGTATATTCGCCTGTTAATAACAAATTCATTAAAGGTTCTACAACTGATTTCAGTATAACGGACAAAAGTTTTACCGCTGATTTTTCAAAAGTAGTTTTTGTAAACCGTTCAG
>NZ_FR890736.1:0-37589 GCF_000435935.1 Ruminococcus sp. CAG:57
TTTACACAACCTCTTCAAATTCCGATTTAGCGAGAAAACCGTATTACATCTCACTTATACTCATTATACCAAACTGCCCCGAAAAAGTCAATCTGCAAACAAATAGCGTTGCAATATACCGCCAGTTGTGCTATAATCAGGATATAGAGCAGAGCGGAGGTGAATCGCAATGGATAACAAAAACGAAGAATTAGTAAACTGTGTATTATACAAGAAAATCAAACGGGTGGAGAGCGCAGAAATCTCTATCAGCAAGACCATGATAAAATCGGCTCAACAGGATAATGACGGCAATTGAAGATCATATTAAATGAATAGGAGGGTTTTACTTGACCGTTGATACAAAAGAGGTAGTTACTACTATAGCCTATATGATAGGCGTCCGAATGTCAGCTCTGACCGTGAGTTACGGTGAATGTTCCGAACTTATCGAGAAGCTCCAAGCCGACAAAGACGCTACTACCATACGATATTTATGTAAGCTGCGAACCGTACTGATGCAGAAATTCAAAAAGACCGATGATCTGATGCGGTTTCAGCTCAAAAATTTGCATAACATAGAATGGTACGATACGGATAATATCAAACAGCTTGAAAAATGGGGATTTACCATTATCCAAGCGAATTGCCGTTCAGAGAAGTATATGCAGGATTTCACAAGGCTCATCAATGAAAACATTGATAAATGCTCCCGTCTGTTCTATGACTGGCTGAATTGGGAGTATATCCGAGACTTGTTCTTTGTCCCGAAGTACAACAAGCAAGGCTCATTAATGAAAATATCGACAAGTGCTCTCATCTGTTTTACGATTGGCTGAATTGGGAGTATATCCGAGATCTGTTCTTTGTTCCGAAATACAACAAGAACGGTGTCATGAAGCAGGAGTTCACCAAGTACATGGCGAACATCGAGCATTATCCATTTCAAATGTATATTCACTGGCAACCTGCCGAAGTCGGGAGCATCATCTATTCCGACCGTAAGTTTTTGAAGATCATCTACGGTCAGCATAATGACAGCTTCACCGATTATACGAAATATCGGGACGCAGATGATGAAACACGAAACAATATCTATAATTTTATCGACAGCACCGAGAAAACAGCTATAGCTGTCGATTGTGAGAACTCTGATCCATACAAGCTTTATAGTGTTCTGAAAGGCTTGAATCAGGAGGAACTTGCTAAGATCGAGAAGATCACGCTATATGACGATCCGAACACTACCGCAGGCTGGGATTGGCTCTCAAAATTCACGCAGATACCCGTTGAGCATATAGAGATCGACCGAGTGACCGACAGAAAGTCCCTGGTCGATGTGCGAATGACTGCAAGCGTAGTCACGGACTTCTACCGTGACGGGATAACATCTTTTATAAATTCACTCAGATACCCGTTGAACATATAGAGATCGACCGAGTGACAGACAGAAAGTCACTGGTCGATGTGCGAATGACCGCAAGCGTAGTCACGGACTTCTACCGTGACGGGATAACATCTTTTATTATTGTGTCAAGTGATTCGGACTTTTGGGGACTTATCGAGAGCCTGCCAAAAGCAAAGTTTCTAGTTATGTACGAATACGAGAAGTGTGGAACGGCGATCAAAAATGCCCTTGCACAGCACGGCATTTATTATTGTGCCATTGATGATTTCTGCACCGCAGGCACGGAGGAGTTGAAACGTGCTGTACTCTTTGCAGAGCTTGAAAAGCATTTGCCCTCACTCATTGGAGAGAACCCTCTGGAGCTTACTCACAAGATATACGAAGCCACAAAAGTGACCGCTACCATGAAAGAAATGGAGAACTTTTGCAATAGATATGTCAAGACATTGCGTCTGAAGGTGAACTCCGAAGGGAAATTCGTGATAGAGATCCAAACAATCTAAGAAAAACTCGCATGGCTTTCTATCAATATCATTAAGCTAATAAAATCAAGAAATAAAATTGCGTGAAAATATCTAAGCCCCACGGTGTATTTAAGGTCATCAGAAGAAAAAAGATTTTCAGATAAATTTGTAGCAATTACTTCATAACTGTCATCTGATATTTTAAAGCGAACGATTCGTACAGGCAACTCATAAATAACAGAAGGCTCTGATTATTTGCTTTTTGAAGGAAGAAAAACAAAGGTACAGTTAAAACTTTTTTGCATAAAAAAAGACTTCATACCGCTGTGAAACAGTATGAAGTCTGAAAAAAATCTTAGATCACCAGCAGTAGCATACAGAGTAGATCGTTACTGTGCCGTTTGCTGCACCTGCATGGATCTGATCCAGCTTTCCGCCGAAATCGGAAGTGCCGAATGCTGACTTGCAGTTGTTGTAAGAATACTTTGCGTAGTAGTGTCCGTTTGCTGTGCCTGTTTCGCTTGGTGAAACCTTTGCCCACTCTGCTCCGCCTGACCAGCTCTGAAGAACAAATTCTACCTGATTCTGTGTTCCTGAGTATTCAACGTAGAAGTAGCCGTTTGACTGAATGTCATATGCGTTGAAGCTTCCGCCATTCTTTGAAGTCATTGCTGAAACAGCCTGACCCCATGCTGAAGCAGTTGAAGAACCCCAGAAGATCGATTTGTAATTGCTGCCTGAGCTGCTTGAAGAAGATGAAGATGAGGAAGAACCTGATGTTGATTCAAGATACCAAAGCTGGCACTTTCCGCCCTAGTAGCTCCACTGGTTAATGTTTGCTCCGTCAGCTGTGTTCTGTTCGTAAACGTCAAGGCATGAGTAGCAGTCTGAGATCTTTGTCTTGATAGCATAAGCGTCGCCGATCTTTACAAGCTGGAATTTCTGACAGTCACCGCCGTGATACTGCCACTGGTTGATGTTAGCACCATTGTCCCTGCTCCAGTTGTATACGTCAAGACAGCTTTTGTAATTTGATGCACCTGTGTAAATAGTGTAATAGCCGTTTCCGTCGCTTACAAGCTTGAATTTCTGATTGTTTCCGCCTGTACCTCTGTACTGCTGAACGTTTGTGCCATTGTCAGCTTTTGCCTTGTATACGTCAAGATACTTGCCGCTGAGTGCGCTCTTGATGTAATATGTTCCGTCAAGTCCGAGAACTCCGCCGTTGGAATCTGTTGAAGTTCCTGAAGAAGAACCGCCGGAAGAGCTTCCTGAACCGCTGTAAACTGAGCAGATCTTAGAAGTTGCCTTAATTCCGTTTGAGCCGTTGATAAGTGTATTTCCCCATGAAGAAAGGCTTGAGCCGTCCCATGAGTTTGCAATGTCGAGGTAGCTCATGTCAGAGTTGTTGCCCTTCCATGACCAGCCAAGATAGCCTACGCCCTTGCTTGTGCAGTAGCTCATGATAGTAGCCTCATCAACGTCGCCGTTTGTGTGCTGACCGCCGAACTCGCCGATAACAACAGGCACACCGATGTTGAGTGCGTTATCAATGTTGTTTCTTACAGTTGACGCGTTTCCGCCTGCGTATTCATACATATGAATGGAGAATACGGTGTTCTTCTGTGAGTCTGCGTTGAAAACAGACTTACCGTAATCCTTGATGCTGTCAGGATACTGTCCCCAGCCTGCACAGTCTACCATAAGCATATTTGTAATGCCTGCGTTTCTTACAGATCGGATAGCAGACTTGTAGCCGTCAGCCCATGCGCTTCCGTTCCATGTGCCGTACCACTCGTTTGCGATGTTTACGATAACATATTTCTCAGTACCGCTGAGAACGTTCTTCATTTCCTTCCAGTAGTCAACGCACTTGTTAAGATCATAAGTGCTGTCGCTGCCTGTTGCGTCATGTACTTCGAGAATGCATATCAGCTTGTTTGATTTGCACCAGCTGATGATGTTCTTTACTTCCTGTGCGCTTGTTTTTGTGTACTTTGAGCCGTTTGCAAGTACGACTCTTACGGTATTTGCGCCGTTGTTTGCAGCGCCCTTGATAGAAGTTTCAGTCTTCTCTGTGTACCATGCATGAGCAATGTTCACGCCACGCATAACGAACTTGTTTCCGCTAGCGTCATAGATACTAGTACCGCTTACATAAAATCCTGATGCCGCCTCTGCGGTCGGTGTTGTCATAAAACCGAAGCAGGTTATTACGGCAAACATTACAGCAACAAAAGTCTGTAATGCCTTTGCAGAAAAAGTTTTGTTCTGTACCATAAAAAGCTCCTCTTATACAATTATTTTTTAAATACCGGTATTCTAAGGCAGCACTGCATTATCCTCGTGCGTTGCTGCCTTAACTCTGTCAACGTAAAACATTATATTATTAAAAGTAAAATAAGTCAACTTAAATATTTAAGTAAAACGTTTACACAAATAATTTTCGTATTTTAGCACAATTTTTCGTAGATTAATTGAACAATATGACTAAATTTTATCGCATATACAGTATAATATGTTGTATGTGTACAAAACTCTGCTTTTAAATTTCAGAAAATTAAGAAACTTTTTGAAACAAAAATCTGTATATACGCTGCGTTGAACATATATACCGATATAAAATTTCCTTTATATTGATTCTATCAAGCCGTCAGAATATATCTTTTTTTGTTCTCGTACAAATTCAGAGATCATAATCAGACCTCCTTATTCTTGTGTGGTATCACCGTATTTTACATCCTCCACTTCACGATCTAACTGAATGTCATGAGGCTTTCTATTTGTTGTATTTTATCTTGACATTGTCACATCTTTGTGATAAAATTAGTAATATGTGAGAAATTATAGTGGAAAGGAAAAAAATAATATGAAGTTATTTAAGCGGACGCTTACGACGGCAGTGGCAGTGTGTCTTGCACTGCAAAGTGCAGTGGTATGCTTTGGAGCTGAGGCAGAGGAGCAAATTCCTGCTGGCGGAGAGGAAGTCGGTCTTTATACGTCGGAAAACGATGAAGCCATTCAGTTGACTGAGGATATGTATAACAGTTGGTATGAAGGCGATCAGACGTATGACGGCACGGAAAAGACGCTTTATGGCTATTCTCTTATGGACAGCAACAACTATTACCAGCTCACTGAGGACGAGGACTATGTTGTTACTTATGAGAACAACATAAACGTAGGTACAGCGACGGCTACTTTCACTGGTATAGGTAATTACACAGGAAGCTTTACAAAGAATTTTAATATCGTGCCAACTGATATTTACCGTGCGGATATTGACTGCGAGTATGAGCAGAGCTACTGTGCCGGTAAACCTGTTCAGCCAAAACCTAATGTTACATACAATGATATTGTGCTTGCTGAGGGCGTTGACTATGAAATCGAATATGAGGACGACTGTGGCGAGCTGGGCTGGCATTATGCTTATATTAAAGGTATCGGCAACTTTAATGGAACCGATTCCTTTGAGTATAGCGTTGTAGAGTCTGAAATATCCAGCGAGAATATTTCTGTGGATACTAGCTGCACCTACACGGGCTACGCTCAAACTCCTGCACCTGTTGTTACAGTTAGTG
The DNA here is from genome assembly GCF_000435935.1 of Ruminococcus sp. CAG:57. NCBI lineage: Bacteria > Bacillati > Bacillota > Clostridia > Eubacteriales > Oscillospiraceae > Ruminococcus > Ruminococcus sp. CAG:57. The sequence goes on from NZ_FR890736.1 coordinate 5,433, forward strand.
GTGCGGTGCTAAGACGTGGCATTGATTATAATGTATCATATACAAACAATGTGAATGCCGGAACAGGCTATATGACCATAGAAGGAATGAACGGCTATACAGGATATGTGACAGTGCCTTTCACTATCAGCCCGAAAGCTGTTTCTGAGGTCGAGATACTAAAGATAGCTGATGTGGATTATACCGGCAAAGCTGTCAGACCGAGCCTTTTTGTCAAGGCGGACGGAAATATGATCAAGAGTTCTGACTATACTGTAACATATTACAATAACATAAATGTAGGCACAGCGACCGCTGTTGTTACTCTTGGCGGAAACTACGAAAGCAGGTACCCTGTTTCGACAACATTCAAGATCGTTCTTGGAAAGCCAACGGGATTTAAGGCTACCGCTGACTCTACCACTTCTGTAAAGCTTAGCTGGAATAAGATCGGTAATTGCAAATACAGGGTTTATCGCTATGATCCAAAGAAAAAGACCTACAAGCGTCTGACGGTCACGAGTTCCACAAGCTATACTGACAAGAAGCTTTCAGAGGCAACGAGTTATACTTATGCCGTAAAGCTTGAATACAACTCTAAGACCGGCCCTTATATAACAGTAAAAGGCAACACAAAGTTATCTGCTCCGAAAATGACTGTAAAGGCTTATAATAAGAAAGTCACAATAAGCTGGAAGAAGAACACAAAGGCTGATGGATATCAGATATACTGGTGCAAGGGCGATGAGTGGACTATCCCACATAACGATTACTATAGTATGCCAAAGGATTGCTATAACGATTATGTTCAGCTCAAGAAGATAACAAAGAACAGCACGACCTCTTATACAAAATCAGACCTTTCAGGTTCAAAGAATTATCACTTCAAAATGAGGGCTTATAAGATCATAAACGGAAAGGTGGTTTACAGTAGCTGGACGGGTATCCAATGCAAGATAAACACTGTTTCAAGACTTAATGCGGCAACAAAGAAGAGCCACAGCACTTATAAGATCTACAACGTTCAGGGCAAGAAAACAAAAACCTCGACGCACACTCTTACAGCAGAGGAGAAGAAGATACTTAAAAACTTTGCCTCAAAGCATTTCAAGAAAGATTGGTCGGCGGCAAAGAAGATCGAATATACTGCGGACTGGATAAGAAAGAATTTGAAATATGGCAGGATACCGACAGGCTCGCATAGCAAGAATATCTTTGTTTACAAAGAAGGTCAATGTTCTGATTACAATGGCGCACTGGTGGAAATGATGGTTTATCTCGGATATGACGCAAACCTTGTTATGGGCAACCGCAAGGGCGGAGGACAGCACTTCTGGGGCGAGATAAAGATAGACGGAGTGACTTATCTGCTGGAAGTCGGAGAAAAGGTCTATGACAGCCCACAATGGAATTACAAGTGGCAGTTTATGTGTCTTAAATATTCTGAGGCTGACGGTGGTTACAAGAAAAACGGAAAGCTATACTAAAACAAAATGCTCTGCGGAGAGTGTGATTCCGCAGAGCATTTTGTTTCGCTTTAATAAATTTGCGATACCTAATAAACCATTATTGCTTCTTCGCTGGTTTTTTTCTGACTGATAATGAAGAATATGTTGTAATGGTTCAAAATAGAACGATAATGAGAAAGGAAAGAGTAAATGTTTTTTGGGGATAAGCATAAAACGATCACCTGCTATTATGAATCATTGACAAAAGCGGTGTGTATATCTGGATGATAGTTATGGGACTGCAATTGCTATTTCGATAATGATCGTTTTTTCTTGTAAACTAAAGAGCAGCTGATAATTTTCAGTCGCTCTTTTTTGTTTTATGATGGCGAAAAAATCTTATGATACTTCTTGCCAAATCTCTTCCAATATATTATAATGTATTTAGAAGATCATATTTGAAAGGAACATATGGAAAATGAAAAACATTGTTACAGCCCTGATGCAGTTTGTGATACTTGTGATCGCACTTGTCATTGTGACCTTTGCTATACCGAAGATTGCAGGAAATGATGACAGATATGATAAGTACATAGCTGAAAACTCAAAGCAGATCGTCACTGTGGGAAGTGCCTTTGGCGTTGTCAAAGACGGTGAAAAGGCTTCGTATACTGATATTGATAACAGCCTGAAAAATATCTTTAGTAAAGTGACTCCACTGCAAAAGCCTGTGAATAAAATTCTGAACAGGCAAATAAGCTTCAAGCAGGCAAAATATTTTGAATATTATTGGCTCACTGCACTTATCTCAGGCGTGCTTTGCTGGATATTTGCGGCAGGCTTTCCGTTTAGGATAGGGCGAAAGGGCTTCAATGTGTTTGGTTCTGTGTATAATAACTTTTCAAAAGTTGTCCTCCTTGAAGATGAGATGACTCGTGAGGAATATGAGGTCGATCTAGGTATGACTATATGGGGGCCTTTGTGGATAATCCTTATTGTTCTGCGTGCGACCTTTGCTATTACATGGGGCTTTATCCTGCCTTTTGTGATAGCCGCCAATCTTGCCATAGGCATTATAAGAATAGTTGGAAACGTTATTATCGTCAGCGTCCGTGGTGCTGCCGCCGATGCAAAAAGGCACAGCCTCTCGCAAAAGCTTGACAAAACGACCTTTTCTATTTATCCTGAGGGCGGATATTTCAGAGTAGAACAGGATCAGGACAATGGTCAGGGCGTATATGTGAAAAATTATTGGAACGCTGTTGCGGCAAAGGCATTGTTTGAAAGCGAAGCCGGAAATAAGTCTTTCAGCAAGGAGGATTCTGAGGAAAACATTCTTCGTGGAGATATAAAAGAGAAGAAGTTTTATGAAACATATCGTTTGCTCAGCCGTATAAAGGGTCTTTTCAATAATGATATCAAGAGTAAAAAAGCAATTATCACCGCTTCATTAAAGAATAAAGAGGGTGGCTATGAATACAGATTTATTGCCGACTCAGAATTATATCATGTTTATATGGTGGGTGATGAAAAGGCAGAAAACCTTAGCCATAAGGATCTGAAAATAGATTTTAATGCCGCCATGCTTCTTGACCTGCTTGACTTTGACCGAAAGGGTCAAAGATATGATCATAATGATTTTCTTAATTTGTATTATGCTGATAGTGATGAATTTACGGCTAAGCTTATGAATTATAATCATAAGCTGATAGCAAAGTTTGGCAGAAACAGATATGACGAGTATTTTGAACAGCACAAACAGCAGATAATCGAACACCGCCGATATAAAAAGCTTTCGGCTGTGGGAGAGGACGATGAATGAGAAAATTAAATATTCGATATAATAAGCCTCCCACGGAAATTGTTTCTGTGGGAGGCTTTGCTTTCCGTACACCAAATCACCTACCGCTTGTGCAACTTTTTTGCCGTTTGTGCAAATATTATTGACTTTTTGTTAAGAATCATAGATAATTATTATAAATATTCATGCTGTTAATTAGAGATGTTTGTTAAACAATGAAAATGAGAATAATAGAAAACAGTATGACGATGATAGAAAAACTCAGCGAAAGTGTTTCTGTAGACGATGAACTATGATACTAAAAAAGTTTAGAAAGCAATGGTGGACACTATGGCGGCTGTCATAATGTCAGATGATGAGAGGTGAAATATGGATAAAAAGGTAAAAGCTTTTTTTGCAGCTATGGGAATTGCCACGGCGTTGTTAGTGCCTGTTTCTGCATCTGCGGATAATTCTGACTCAAAAGTGCAGGTGAGCATCGACATCACTTGGGACTCTTTGGAGTTCACCTATACAGATCGGCAGTGGGATCCTGAGACCCATTCATATAAAGGCGGCGGTTGGTCTGACAGCGGCGGAAATTTTACTTTGACAAACACAGGGAATGTGGGTGTTATGGCGGATTTTTCATACAAACAAGCAGAGGGCATGGACGAGATAAAAGGCTATTTTTCAAGCAGTGAGCTAATAGTGCCTATCTCAGAAAGTAAGAATTGTAAGTTGAGCCTGTCAGGTAAACCAACAGAGCATTTTGAAAGCAAGACTACCGGCACTGTTACAGTGAATGTCTATCCTCACGGCTGGGCAAACGTGAACGGCACAAAGTATTATTTTCGACTTGGTTATAAGGAAACTGGCTGGGTAAAGGATGAGGACACTGGTGATTGGTACTATTTTGATAAAGACGGCAATATGGTGAAAGGTTGGTTTAAGGACGGCGGAGAAGAATGGTATTATGCCGATGAAGACGGCAAGGTGCTCACAGGCTGGCTCATAAGCCCTGACGGGTTTAATGAACAAACTTTTTATTTTGATGATGACGGAAAAATGCACACAGGCTGGCTCGTAAGCCCTGATGGGTTTAATGAACAAACTTTTTATTTTGATGATGACGGAAAAATGCACATAGGCTGGCTCATAAGCCCCTTGGGTGCAAAGGGAAAGATGTTCTATTTTGACCCTATGGGCGTAATGCAAACAGGTTGGTATGTAGACGGCAATAATCGGTTTTATTTGGGAGCTGACGGCACAATGCTTTCCGCATGGCTTGTAAGCCCATTGGGATACGAGGAGGGCAAGACCTACTATTATGATGAAACAGGTGCAATGCACATGGGCTGGCTTACCGACCCTCCTGGGTCAGAGGGACAGACGTTCTATTTCAGCGAGCGTGGCACAATGGTAACAGGCTGGGCGAATATAGGCGACTATTGGTACTATTTTCACAGCGACGGCGTAATGGCAACAGACACCACTATGGACGGGAAGCACCTTGGCTCGGACGGAAGGTGGGACGGATACGGCAAAACACCAAATATGTAAGTAATATAATCAATTATAAAAAAGGAGAACTCACTTATGAAAAAGACAATTTCTATCACAATGGCATTTGCACTTGTGGCAACACTCAGCACGGCGGCGTTTGCAGCGGTGGCTGATGACGCTGACATCAAAAAGGATATCGGCGTAAATGCAAAGTATGTTGAGGATATCAAGACTTCAAAAACTATCAGTGCCGACGTTGTGTGGGGCGAAATGGAGTTCACATACAGCGTGAACGGAACAAAGACTTGGAACGCTAAAACCCACGAATATGACATTGATACCAAGTGCGAATGGTCTGCAAAGGGCAATGATATAAGCGTTACAAACCATTCCAATGCGGCAATCGACGTTGATTTTACATACCAGCCTCTTGATGAATACAGCATTGTAAAAGGCACTTTCACAAATGACGAATTTACCATACCTACAGCCGAGAGCAAGGCTGTTGATGATGAAAGCCTTACAGTAAGCACGGCTCTTACCCTAAACGGCGAGCTTTCATCAGATGTTACCGCTCTTACAAAAGTAGGAAACGTAGCGGTAAATATTGCAGAAGCTTCGGAAAATGCAGATACAGATGTAAAAACAGTTTCATCATATAACGACCTTGTTAGCGCTGTGGCAGCAGGCGGAAAGATAAAGCTTGATGACGATATCACACTGAAAAGCCGCATAAACTGCAAAAAGAACACTGTTATCGAACTCGACCTTAACGGTCACACTATCACAGGACAGATAATGAACAATGGCGCAGATTGTACTATCAAAAACGGCACTCTTAACGGCGACGAAGGTCCGATAATGGTGCAGGGCGGCACAACAAATCTTATAGGCTGTAAGATATCCACAAAATATACTCCTGTTTATGTTTCGAGGGGTACTGCAAATATAACTGACTGCACTCTTACAAATGAAGATGCGAATAAAAGCGTAGTTATCAATAATACAGGTACAGTAAATATCAGCGGTACTACAAATATTTCAAGTACGATCTACAAAAATCCAAACAGCAAATATCTGCCTCACGTTCTTGCAGGCACATATAATTTTGACCCGACCGACTTTGTTGACAGCGAGAAGTTTACTATAACTCAGAGCGGTGAAAACTGGATAGTTGCGGAAAAATCGCAGAGAAGATAATAAGTTTTGACGATTCAGGGGTCTCATGATGAATAAGCAAAAAAAGATGACGGCAAATTGATAGTATCTGTGCTGGCGGTTTGCTTTGCGGTGACGCTGCTTGTTATGATATATGCACTTTGCAGACCGCAGACAAAGCCCAAAGCAGAGTTTGTTCCACCCCCTTTTGAAAGCGAAGCACAGCAGGGCGTGCCTGATGTTCCGGAGGAGCTTGGCTACAGTTCTCCTGACAGGGACGATATGAGCTATGATTTCGCAGTGTGCGGAAAAAGGCTGGGATAGTATGAAGCCTGAGGAAAAATACGAACATATTTTCAAATGCATTTTCGAGATATGCTTTGATTATTTTCTGTCAACAAAGACGCAGGAACTTCTCAAGGTAAATATCAATAATACATTTTCACAGCTTATTGACGAAGTTGTCGAAGAAAGAAATCAAGAAATCCACGAGAGATTCAAGGAAAAGGCTGAAAAATATATTTCAGAGTAATAGCTTTTTGACAAAACGAGCGTATACCGATTTGGTGTACGCTCGTTTTGATTATACCGTGGTCATTATTATGGTACTATAAGTGCCGTTTGTTGAATTATAAATAGTTTGGCATGTGACAAATAACGTACTAGACGTAACGGTGAAAGCGTGTTATACTATAAATATAGAGAAGATGAGTATGAAAGGAGTGGGCAACGTGGAAAGCGGTCGTGTTCAGGATAGCTTTTTTGGAATGTCTTTTAATCACCAGATGTCCTGGATAGATGAAACTGTTTCACACATAGTCACACATAATTTACGACCAAAGATAAGGGAAGAAGGTAGAGAATCCTATGGTCGAAAGGGCTACACACATGCTTTGAAAAGAATATTTGAAGTAATAAAGAGCGACCCAAAGAATATAACGAACCTAGATGAGATTGTAAAGGCGGAAAGAAAATTGAAGGACTATCTATATGGCGGGAAGTTTTCAGATGATGAAATGCTAAGCTGTTGGGGTAAATACACACAAAACTATATGAATGAGTTGTAGGATATGTGATTATAAGAGGAGAGGTTATTTTTATGTCAAAGAAGAAGTTGAATATTCCACTATCGGAGTTTATAAACTTAAATGAGAAAAAACCAGAGGATATGACAGGCTGTGTCGTGCTATATAAGAATGGCGGGTTAGACGTAGCAACTTGGCATTCGCATGCCTACAACCCAGATGATGAGCCAGGGTATTTCAAACAGGGGTGTTTCTATATGGGTAAAGAAAATATAGTGGCGTGGCTTTCGATAAATGATTATGTTATTGACATGAATGATTCAGAATCATAATGGGGGAGATATGATGTACTTTTATCAAGTGCTCCAAAGCTGCGATGAATTTAAGGTTGTCAGCGAATTTTTAGCGATTATCAAATGTCAAGACAAGTGTTCAGTTAATAAAAATATAAGAGATGCTTTAAAGACTTTATCTCAGAAGACTCCAAAGAAGTCTGATAATGAAGTTTTATTCATTGAACAATTGAAAGACCGACAGGACGAAGGTGAAAATCTTTACAACGTTTATTTGCTCGATAGATCAGATAACAAAACCTACAGTATCGAGGCAGTTCCTTGGGATGAGGTCTTAGGTTATACGGTCGATGAAGCAAGCATTGCGAAGTATGGTGATGTTAAATTCACAGCGTTGGTTTTATATGAGATGACGTATTTTGGCTTTTCTGAAAAACAGATACAGAATACTATTAAAGCTTTTAATGATGAGGAGACACTCTATCCAAAAGCTGGCAAATGTTATTAGAACCATATGATTATGAATAGTGATATGAAAGGTGGATATGAAATTGGCAAACGTAAAAAATCAAGAATATACAAAAGAAATGTTTAAAGACATAGCGTTCTTTACTCTTGCCGAGCCTGGTGCTATGGGGGTCGGCAATCTTATGGAATTTATCACAGCCGAAGGTGAGGAGTTCTCGCTTTTCTTTTCTGAAGAAATGCCATATTCAAAGGTCAAGGAGTATTTTCCTGCGTTAGATGATTGCTATTGGAATGGTCCTGAATCAGATGAATCCTGCAGAACTGAGTTCGTGTTCTACCTCAGTAAGGACGAAAGGAACTTCAAGCACACAAAGCCTCCGAAAAATTATACGCACCTGTATGAAGGTTTTGGAAATCACATATGTATACGTAAAGATTATTATCCTGTGGTCGAGCCGATCATAAGAGATCTTATAGAAAAGAATGAGCTTGTAAATTGGTACACGAGGACTGGAGAAATAATAGACGCAATAAAAACCCTTACGGCAGAAAAGAAAGAAGGAAAAATGCAATGCGATTAGGAGGTTTTTTGGATTGTTTTGACCCCAGCAGTGTAGTAGAGATAGCGTGTAAAGGCGAACCTGTTAGGAAATGCACAGTGTCGGCCGCATTATCGGACGACAGATACCCGGCGGTGGACTATGTGGTCTTGTCCGGCAGTGTTACATTTAAGGATGATGTCGTACATATACCAGTGATTTGGAAATTGACCTAGGGGACGTTCAGAAAGTGTATAAATACTTATTTTGCTGAACACGAAGAAAATGGGGCAGTATAATGACCCAAAGCAGGTGGATATTTTGTCAGAATCGTCGAATATTTTAGCACCCAAAAAAAATTTATACGTCAGACCTGCATTTTTTTCTCTAATAGGATCGTTTGTATATATAATGGGCATACTATAAGGGATAAAACAGCAGGATATAAAAACAAAGAATGCGTTTTTATGCTTGATTTTTTCAAGCGATTGTATTATAATAGCATTGAAAGGAGCTGATAATCGGTGATTAAGGTTTTAAAAATATCTGCCGAAGGTCTTCCACTATACAATGGAAAATGTGAAATCAACTTTATAAACACACAAAGAACAACCTCGAATGATACCGAAGGAATGTTTAAGCTGTCTTCCTCAAACGCTAACAGGCTGTATACAAATAATATAGAAAGTTTTTTTGGAATCAATGCTTCCGGAAAGACCACAATTTTAAGGCTTATTTCTTTTGTTTTTTCTGTTTTAAACAACGAGCAAATAAATAATATAAAATACTGCGGAATACTTGGGGAAGGCAACGAGCAGAATGAGATTGTTTTTAACATTGTATTTGTAAATTGCAATACTGTAAATCTGCTACACACTGTTATTAAATATGCAGATGAACGCTATACAATAATAGAGGAATATATTAAATCCAGGAAGTTGCTCACATCTGACAACAAAACAAACATTTTTGACTTTTCTTCGGCAACAACGATTATGAAAAGAAAAGATGATGAACAATACCTAGTAGACGATATGAGCATTATCGTAGGATACAAAAAAGCAGAAAAAACAACGATCGTATTTACTGATATGATTGAAATCACGAATATAAACAGACTCAAACTCTTAAAGGAATATCCTCTAAGTGTTCTATCTTATTTTGATCCCAAGATAGAATATATAAATACCAAGGAAAACAACGGAAAAACGGTTATATATCTTAAGTTTCGAGGCGAAAAAGAGAGAATATTATATGATCTTGCGGAACTCAATACCTATTTATCTTCAGGAACAATAAAAGGAATAAATGTCTTTGGAAGAGCCATATCTCTTTTTGAAACTGGTGGATATCTTATAATCGATGACCTAGAGAACCACTTCAATCATGAGATCGTATCAACGCTGATAAGATTCTTCACGAACAAAAAAGTAAATCCACATGGAGCAACCCTTATTTTCTCCACACATTACTCCGAACTTCTTGAACACATAAAAAGAAATGACTGCATTTATATTGTGGAAAACAAAGATAAAATCACAATAACTCCATTAAATGAACGAATACAGAGAAATGATGAAAATAAAGTGCAATCGTTTAAAAGTGGGCTCATAGGCAATACTGCTCCTTCATATGAAGCATATATCCAGCTCAAAAAAAGTATCATAAATAAGGTGGAGGCAATCATCCCAAGTCCTGTCAGACCATAGTTTATTCATCGTTCACCTCGATAAGCTTGTGCTGCTTGCCGTTTCAGCTTGAAAGCTGATCCATAGACCTGTCGATCATAGCAAGATATTACTCATTGTGTGCTGCCTTCATAATCTGATTGTATTGCTCAAGGCTCATTATAACAACAATTTGCCATCTTTTTACTTTTACCATTCCACAAATTTCTCCTGTTGTACAGTTTGTAATAAAAATGTGATTATTTTATACTTCTGTTTTGAAAATTGATTCCCGTGAGATAAATACCACAACAGTTGACAAAATTGCAAAAATATGATGTAATTTTCAGGTAATAATTTAAGGGCAATGACGCTCCGTGTAATTTTTCACAGGGCGTTTTTTATTTTTTTTGTGGGGGGGTGTTTTCTGTGAAAGTCAATAAAAAGAAGGGTAGAAGTGCGCTCAAAAGCCGCAATATCACCATTTGTGCAGTTGTGGTGTTTCTTCTTATTACGGCTCTTACTTTAATGAGCAGCGGATATATGACCCGGTGTATCGACAGAGAAAATACCGCACAATCAAACAGGGGAGAGCTTTCTGACCTTGGACAGGAGCTTGCGGACGCTTCCGATTATCTTACCGATGAAGTTAGAAAATTCTCCGTAACAGGGGATATCGAACACCTTTATAATTATTGATATGAGGTCTATGAGGAAAAGACTCGTGATCGTGTTATAAACAGCCTTTCCGCCATTGACCCTCCTGAGAACGAAACTGCGCTTCTTGCGGAAGCCAAAAAGTATTCTGATACTCTCATAAAGACCGAAACAGTGTCAATGAATCTTATGTTCACTGCAAAAGGGATAACAGCAAAACAGTTTGGTGACAGCAAGGACGGCAGATTGGCTGAGTATGTTTCCATTGTGGAGAATACGACCCTGCCTGAGGAATACAGTGATCTTAGCCCTGATGAAATGAAGGAACGTTCCCGTGAGATACTTTATGACAGCTTTTATAACGACTCCAAAACTATGATAATGTCGCCTATAGAACGCTTTCGTCAGGCTCTTAATAAACGTCTTGACGCAGAGGTGGAAAGCGCTGCCGCAGGACGTGAAACTGCACTGGTGATACAGCTTGTGTGTTCAGCGAGCGTACTTGTTATTGTGGGCATAGTGCTGATAGTTTTTGAAAGCCTTTATGTCAGACCTATAAACGACTACTCCGAGAGCCTTTCAAAGCGTAATGAAAATTCTGCCGAATTTGACCTTTCAAACGTCCGTGTGTCCCCAAAGGGAGCATATGAGCTTTTTCGTTTTGGCGAGCTTTTCAACCGACTTTCGCAGATACTTCAAAATGAGCTTAAAAAGCGTGAAACAGCCGAGGTGTAAATGTGGCAGGCTAAAGAAGAAGCAGACAGGGCGAACAGCGCGAAAAGTGATTCTGCGGCAAAGCGGCATGAAAGCCTATGAGATAAGCGAGGAGCTTGGCTATTTCAGTGCAGACTATTTCACAAAGGTGTTCAAAGAGATAACTGGCGTTTCCCCTGCACAATATAAGCAATCATTGTGACTTGTCTGAAAAATATAGGGTTTTCTCTGATTTTTAGTGTTTTTATCTTTTGACCCCTGTGCTATACTATAAGCACAGGAGGTGATAGAAATGGACAATTTCGTTATTACCATAGCAAGAGGCTTCGGAAGCGGAGGAAAGCAGATCGGACTTGCTCTTTCAAAACAGCTTGGGATACCTTGCTATGAAAACCAGATACTCAGCATGGCTTCAAACTACAGCGGAATAAACAAGGATCTGTTTTTTTCAGGTGGACGAAAAGCTGAGGGGCTACCACCTTATCAAAAGGCTTATGAAGTCTGCGAATAAGGACGATATCGTTGAGCCGACGGACAAGAGCTTCATTTCTGACGTTAATCTTTACAATATTCAGGCGAAGATAATCAAGGAGCTTGCCAAGCAGCAATCCTGCATTATCATTGGAAAATGTGCAAATCACCTGCTGCGTGACTATGACAACACCGTAAGCGTGTATATAGAAGCTCCAAGAGCTTTCTGCGTAAAAAATGTTATTGAACGCCTTGGTGTCACCGAGGAAGAAGCCCACAGAATGATCTATCAGACTTCTTACTTCTCTCGGCCTTGCAATAACCTTCGGACTTATGAGGGTCATAAACATGGCTCACGGAGAGTTTGTGATGATAGGCGCATATACAACATATGTCGTTCAGCAGATATTCGTAAAATACTGTCCCGAAAGCATTCGTGACGTTTATTATTTTGTTGCGATACCTGCCGCATTCGGTGTGACGTTCATCCTTGGAAGCTTGCTTGAAAAGTTTATCATCTCCCGATTATACGGGCGAGAGATAGACGGCTTGCTTGCAACAGGGACATAAGCCTTATTTTACAGCAGGCGGCAAGAAGCATTTTCGGCACACAGGGTGTAAACGTAACAGCACCGTCATTCTTAAACGGTGGAATAAAGATAGGCGGCTGTACATTCTCATACAACAACTTTTCATCATTCTTCTTGTGGCACTTTGTCTGCTTCTGGTGTGGTTTATAATGTATAAGTCAAACTTCGGTAAGCAGATGAGAGCTGTTATGCAAAACAGAACAATGGCGAAATATATGGGCATAAACTCACGCAAGGTGGATAACATTACCTTTGCTATCGGCTTAGGTCTTACCGGTATCGCAGGCTGCTTGGTGGCGCTTCTTGGTTCTATCGACTCGACTGTGGGTCAGAGCTACATAGTAAACAGCTTTATGGCAGTCGTTCTCGGTGGTGTCGGCAAGCTTCTCGGCACTGCTATCGGCTCTGTGATAATAGGCTCTGCAAGCATTTTTACAGAGAATTATACTTCATCAACTATCGCAAAAGCTATTGTTCTGCTTATCGTTATTATCTTTTTGCAGAAGCGTCCGCAGGGACTTTTCGTTATCAAGAGCAGAAATCTTGACGAGTAAGGGAGGTGTTTCGGTCAATGAAACTAAGCAGATTTTTCAGAAAGAGGGGAGCATTTTTCAGTGGGAGTGCCGCTTTTTGATATATTTTTAATAATTATTAACAAAATATCACAAAATTACTCTATAAATAGTTGTATTATTAAATCATATAATTATGACGGTAGAAAATGCCGTTAAAAATAACGGAGGAAAGAATATGTCTTACAACGAATTTTTACCAAGCTACTCTATTGGCGACGATTGCTACAAAGAAATACCTTATGTTACCCGACGTTATGGAAAAACCGCTGTTGTTATCGGTGGAAAGACCGCTATGGAAAAGGCTAAGCCTGAACTGCTTGCGGCTCTCAAAGGCTCTGACCTTGAGATAACCGACTTCATATGGTATGGCGGCGACTCAAATTATGAGAACATTGAAATGCTTAAAGCTATGCCGAAAGTGCAAAATGCAGATATGGTCTTTGGTGTTGGCGGTGGACGTGCTGTTGATACTGTAAAGACCCTTTGTGACAGAATGGACAAGCCGTTTTTCACTTTCCCGACCCTTGCCTCAAACTGCGCTTCCTGCACGGCAATATCTGTTATCTACAACGCTGACGGCACTTTCAAGGAATATGCTTACCTCAAAGCACCTGCGCTCCATACTTTCATCAACACAAAAATAATCGCAGAATCACCTGAAAAGCTTTTCTGGGCTGGTATAGGTGACGCTCTCAGCAAAGAGTACGAGGTGGTCTTTGCCTGCCGTGATAAGGATATGACCCATACGCCTTTGCTTGGTAGAGTTCTTGCAGAGGCATGCACAAAACCGCTTGTATCCTACGGAAAAAAGCACTTGAGGATTGCAGAAATAACGTTTCTTCAAAGAATATCGAGCAGATAGCTCTTGATATTATCATTACAACAGGTCTTGTTTCAAATTTTACTGTTCATCAGAACAACCCCGATCCAAAGGACGATTACTATTATAATTCATCTCTTGCCCATTGCGTTTACTATGGCGCTTCGCTGTTTCCAAAGTGCGAGCATGACCACCTCCACGGAGAAATAGTTTCATTCGGCGTGCTTTGCCTGCTTACATATGACGAGCAGTTTGAAGAACGTCAGCACATTTTTGAGTTCAACCACAGTATAGGTCTGCCATGCACATTAGGAGAGATAGCTCTGACAGAAGAAGATGTCCCAGCCATTGCACATAAGGCGGCAAGCGTTGTTGAGTGGACTTATGTTCCTGGCGAGCCTACAGAAGAAAAGTTTATCAAGGCGATACTTGATACCGATAAGGCAGGAAAGGAATTTCTAGCAAAGAGAATATAAGCGCCTTTCCTTTAATAACATCAATAAAAATGATGCTCTGGTCATTAGATCAAGGCACCATTTTTTATGCAATGTTAATAAGAGATAAGTTCATTAAAAAGCTTTACAGCAAATCTGTCTGTCATTCCTGCAATGAAATCTATTATTGCCTGTGCATAGATCAAATTTGTTTCTAGGCTTCCATATATTTTTATGTTTTCACAAGTCAAAGCTTCGGATCTTAATTCTCCAGCGGGTACAATATCAGTAACACAATATTTTGCAAGCCATTTTTCAAAAGAAGATATAAGCAAAGGGTAATATCTTTTTGCCGTATCAAGTGATTCAAAAGAATGCTTTCCGTCATATAGTTTGTACAACGTTTCAAAGATCTGCGATAAAACCAGCTCAGAATACTTTTTGAACGCATCAAAACGCTCGTTGTTATATATCTTATCGTAGTTGAATTGCTTTATGGTATTCAACTGTGAAAGAAATTTATCGCTAAGGCATATTCCTTTTTCAGGAGAGCTGTTCTGACATACGTCAATAATAAGATTATGCATTATTACTGTTGTGTTGATAGCGTTTATATCGTTTGCCTGTGCCATTTTTTTCAGAGTATGCTTCGCTTCGTCGTCAATAAAGCCTAACTGAATTGCGTCCTCGATATCCCGTCCGACATAAGCTATCTTGTCAGATAATTTTACAACGCACCCCTCCCATGTTACAGGTGCATACTGACCTGCTTCCTTAAAATCTTCTTCTAATGATATAAATTCTGTTCTTGGCTTTGTTCCGTTTTCATCGACCTCACCGCAATGCGAGATTATTCCGTCACGGACCGCATATGTCAGATCAAGATTTTTGTAATCGTTGTAATTGTCAGCCAGCAGTTCAACTTTATCTACAAAATATAATCCGTTTTTTTCATGCCAGAATTTCATATCTTTAGAAATATAATTCTGGCAAAGCTTTGTTAGAATAGTTTCACCATGATGCCCAAATGGAGCGTGACCCAGATCATGCCCCATTGCTATCGCCTTTGTAAGCTCCGTATTTAAACCGAGATTACTTGCAATAGTGCTGCTGACAGATTCAACATGAGCAACGTGTTCCATTCTTGTGCAGATGTGGTCGTTATCTATATTATAAAACACTTGGGTTTTATGCTTCAACCGTCTATACGCTGTGGAATGAAGTATCCTTGTGTAATCTCGTGCAAAAGGACTTCTTACATCATCTGCTCTGTTGTATAACGCTGAGGGACGAGCAATTAATTTTTCCCAATTTGCATTTTCAGGGGTTGCTGCAACCTCTGAAAATGGTCTGTCTGCTTTATTTGTCATAAGACACCTCCTATAATTTTTTTTAGTGCTTTTCTGATATATTTCACAAATTATTTATTAGCTATTTTCAGTATAGCACACTCTGTTGTGCTAAGTCAAACGCTATTCACACTTTGTTTCTTTCATCAAAGCCAACTGCCTGTCCACCCTCTCCTTGATTTTCCTGCGAAAATCATATGGCGAAAGCACCTCCACCACAGGTCCGAAAGACAATAAACGTATTATTATCTCATTTTCATTCTGCTCGTCATATTTAATAGATACCATACATTCACCGCTGTCCTCATCAAAGACCGACTCTTTTTCAAGCTCTGCAAATTCAAGCATAAAACGATTTACCGCATTTCGTTCGTTGAGTATCTTTATTTTTGCCTGCTTTTTCTTGTCTGTGACAGCTAAAAAGCTCTCAGGCGTTATATCTGTCAGCTTAGTTAGCGTGACCTGCGACAGGTTTATAATACCGTTGTCAACCATTCTGCGCTTTTGGTATCGGTTTACATATACCCTGAACTTGTTGTTTTTGGAAGAGTATTCTATCTTTGTGGGCAGAAAATAGTGTGTGATACGATTATCTTTTCTTGTTTGAAAGCTTATTTTGATAAGCTTTTTGCCATGGATAGCCGAGAGTATATCCCGAAAATGCTGTATGTATTGTGGGTCATGAAAATCATCACCGTCAGAATATTGGTCAAAGCAGGTCAAAAAGTTTCTCTGATATAGCTTTTTCGCACTAAGCAGTTCCGCCAACTGCGACTTTTGCTCAGTGTCAAGAAACAGACCGCTTCTCGGGTCGCTTAGCACCGCACAAAGCCACGCTTTTTCAAGTGCCGTCAGCGGGATATGAGGCTCTTTTTTCAGGATAGACCTGTATATGCTGTCCTTTTTTTTCAGCAGACCATATCCGTCCTCGCCTGTGAGCTTAGGTTCGAGGAAAAGAACACTTTCAGAAAAGCCGTTTTGTCTGATGATATCTGTTATCTCAGCCTTTGTGACAGTGCGCTTTTTCAGTATTTTCTCCGTTATGCTGTAATAGGTGCTGTAAATTTCCGAAAACAGTTTCATTCGTAAGCACCTCCGTATATTTCATAAAGCCTTGCAATATCTGAATCAAATTTATTCTGCAATTCCTCGTTTGTTGTTTCAAATGTCACTATCCTGCCGATGAACGTTTTTATCCATGGGAAGGCTTCGTTTGCGTCAAAAAGGTCAATGTCAAAGGAGTAAAGCCCATTTGATATTTTTGCGACAGTACCGCTTCTTTTTTCACGTTCCAAACGCTTCACAACATACATTTCTTTCGTTTCGTCTACCGCTATTTCCATGTGGATATGCTCTTTTTGTCCGTATTTGCGAGCTTTTCCGAAGCTCGTTCCCCATAAAAATCTGCGGTTGTCCTCATAATATCTGTAATATGTATCATAGTCAGCTACCACATCAAGGGGAGTCACTTTCACAATGGAATCCACCCTTACAGACATCAAACGTTTCTGCTTTGTGAAATACATAATAAGATAATTTCTTCCTGTCTGCACCGAGCAATGTATCTTCATCGGAACGGCTGTTATCTCGTGCTTTTTGTCGTTCTTTCGGCTTACGCAGGATAGCAGAACAGCCTTTTTCTGCTCCATTGCCCCCATGATATCAATGAGTATCTCATCATCAAGAGTATGCACCATGTAAGCGTGCTTACGCACAAAAATATTATTTTTCGCACCCAGCTTATCCATGATAAAGCTGCCCACCACGCCAAAAGGATTTTCCTCAGAGAAGAATTTTATCATATCCCCCAAGCCCTTATACCTGCTTACAATATCATCTGTGTAACAACCGGTTTTGGTGTATAGGATATTTCTTCCGCTTTTGACCTCCGACACCAAGCCCTCTTTTACATATTCCTTTAGCTTGATACGGATTATCTGCACGTCTATTATCATGCCGTAGTTTGCAGAAACATAGTCTGCTATCTCCGATACCGACATGGCGTTATCTTCAAGAGCGTCCATTAAAATAAAGTGCAGACGGATATCATTGTCCGTAAAGGTTTTTGAACGATAGCACTGATACAGTGGGTTTTGAAAAATGTTGCCCGAATCCACCTGCACAGATACTTTCTTTTTGTGACCCTCCAAAGAGGTGTGAACGTGGTCTGAAAGCCAGCTTTCTATCCTGCGCTTTTCGTTGTCATAGGTGCGCTTGCTTTTTGCGTCAAAGCTTTCTCTTGTGTGAAATCCAAAGATATAGAAATCACGCACATATTCTCTTATCTTCTCAAAATTTTTTATAAGTTCAGAATATACTGCCATTCAGAACACCTCCTTTGATAACATTATACCAAATCTATACTCCCATTGCAATACATAACAAAACCTCGCACCTTTTTTTATATGATTATTTTGTATCTATCTGCTATAATACATACAACAGCAAAAGTAGGAGGTGCACAAAATGTTTGAATATTATGATAAAGATAAAATGCTAGTACCGATCAAGATATGGACAGAGTCTATAGACGATATCGAGGAAAGCTGTCTTGAGCAGGCGATAAACCTTGCAAATCTTCCATTCGCCCATGACCATATCGCATTGATGCCTGATACTCATACAGGAAAGGGAATGCCTATAGGCGGTGTGATAGCCTGCAAAAATACGGTAATTCCAAATGCAGTTGGCGTTGACATCGGCTGTGGAATGGCTTTCGTGCAGACAGATATCCCTGTGAGCATTCTTCGTGACACTGTAACAGGGAGCGGCGAGCTTATAAAGGTGATAGTAGGAAATATACTCCGTACTATCCCGGTGGGTTTTAGTCACTACGGCAAGCCACAGACTTCTGCCGTGCTTGATAAGGCGCAAAGCGAGATAGAAAGATACAATGCTGACAGCGAATTGCTGAAATTTATCGAGCAGGGATATTATTCCGTTGGCTCATTGGGTGGTGGAAACCATTTTATCGAGATACAGGAAGACGAAAGTGGCATGGCTTGTATAATGCTCCATTCGGGAAGCCGAATGTTCGGCAACATGATAGGGCAGTATTTCAACAAGATAGCCCATGAGATGAATGACAAGTATTTTTCAACTGTTCCCTCAGAGTATAATTTGCCGTTTCTCCCTGTGGATACAGACGAGGGTCAGAGATATCTCAACTGGATGAAGCTTGCAATGGACTTTGCTTTTGAAAACAGAGAGGTAATGCTTGAAAAGGTAAAGCATATTTTCACAGAGCAGGTTGAGAAGTATACGGGTATCACACCGAACTATAGTGACGAGATAAACTGTCACCATAACTATGCCGCACTGGAAAATCACTACGGTGAGAACGTGTGGGTACACCGCAAAGGCGCTATCCATGCGGCTGAGGGGGAAGTCGCTATAATCCCAGGATCTATGGGCTCAAACAGCTATATAGTCAGGGGCATGGGCAAGGCTGAAAGCTTTTTGACTTCTTCTCATGGTGCAGGCAGAAACTATTCACGCACAGGCGCAAAGGAGAAATTCTCCGTTGAGTCTGTTATGGTAGACCTGAGGCAAAGAAACGTGGTGCTTGGAAAGACCAGTAAGAAGGACGTGGCTGAGGAGTGCCGCTTTGCTTACAAGGATATAGATGTTGTTATGAAAAATCAAAGTGACCTGACCACGCCTATAAAGAAGCTTTTCACAGTGGGCGTTGTCAAAGGATAGGAGGTAATTTATATGAAACTTGCAACTGCATTGGCTGAACGTTCTGATATCCAGAACAGAATAAACACGATCTCAGTCAGACTTGACAATAACGCAAAGGTGCAGGAGGGCGATGTTCCTGCGGAAGACCCAAAGGCTCTTATGGAGGAGCTTGACAGGCTGATAGTCCGTCTTGAAGATCTGGTGGCACGGATAAATCTTACCAACAGCGGAACAGTATACGAGGGCAAGACTATCACAGAGCTTCTTGCACACAGGGATTGCCTGAAAAAGAAGGTAAGGGTATTGCGGGATTTTCTGAATACCGCAAGCGACCGTGTCACAAGAATGACAAGAACAGAGATAAAAATAGTCAGCACTGTTCCTGTGTCAGAGATACAAAAAACGGTTGACGGTCTTGCAAAAGAACTGAGAACTGTGGACGAGAAAATTCAGGAGCTGAACTGGACAACAGAACTGGTGTGATGAAATGGGTGGGATATCTACAGGGTGGATGTATCTCTATCAGCAGAGAATGTGCTGATTATGGGCAGAAACTTCGGGCAGGTTTCAGAGGTTCAAGTCCTCATTTGACAACGCATTGCCAGCAACGTAACATGCGTATCGTAACAAATTTTTATTACCACCTTGCATCAACTGTAGATAGGGTAGGGATATGAAAAACGGCATGGCCTTGATTTGGTCGTGCCGCTTTTTTTATGCAATGTGATCAGAATTTTTCGCGAAATGTGCAAATGCTCAAATTATTCCCTCATAAAATGTGTGAAATCAAAAATTATTCACTCATAAAATGTGCGAAATCAAAAATTATTCACTCATAAAATGTGCAGAGAGTGCCGCAATCGCCTATTTTACGCCACTTTACTCCTCGTGTGCAAGAAGCCTTTTATAGCTGCGGTCAATGCCTATTGCACCAAGGGGTGCTGTGATAAGGATCGCAAGCACAGCCACAGATAGCACTATCTTTCCGCAGGGCAGACCAAGGGACATCGGCACTGAGCCGATAGCCGCCTGAACTGTCGCCTTTGGCATATATGCCGTTACACAGAAAAGCTTTTCTTTAAGGGTGAGCTTCGTGCCGAGAAGACATATCCATACGCCCACGGCTCTGAAAATAAGCGCTCCGAAAATAAGAAGCACAGCCGCCACACCTGCCGTAAGGGTGTAGCGTATGTCCACTGCCGCACCAACAAGGACAAAAAGCACAGCCTCAGCGGCTATCCAAAGCTTGCCGAACTTCTCTGAAAGCCTTGCAGACACTTTTTTGTCGGCTTTTATTTTTATCACGCAAGCCATTGCCACAACCGCAAGAAGTCCCGATACAGCCACATAAGGCTTCAAAAATGTTTCCACTGACATGAGCAGGAACGCCAAGCCCAAGATAGCGATGACCTTTGTGCTGTTTCTTATTTTGTTACCTTTGCGGTAGGATATCTCAAAAATATAGAAAAGCACAAACCCTGACAGCGAGCCGAGAAGCACTCCGAGGATTATTGACACAGGGATATTGAGAAAATCCGTCGCCTTTGCAGAGCCGCCCTGCGCCATTGTTACGAATGTGGAGAACAGCACGATAACGAAAATATCATCGCATGAAGCTCCCGCAAGTATCATTTGCGGTATGCTTTTTTCAGTGCCGTATTTTTCTTCCATAAGCTTCACCATTCTCGGCACTACCACCGCAGGGGATACCGCACCAAGCACCGCACCCATAACAGCGGCTTCCGTGTGGTTTATCCCAAGAAGTAGCGGAGCAAGGATAAAATATCCCAGTATCTCAAAGCTTGCAGGCAGAAATGACATCATGACCGCAGGTCTGCCCACCTTTTTCAGGTCGGACAAATTGAGTGACAGCCCTGCTTTGATAAGGATAATGATAAGGGCTATCTGCCGAAGCTCTGAGGATATGCCAAGTATCTTAGGATCCAGCAGATCGAGAACGTAAGTGCCTGTGAGAATGCCCGTTGCAAGCATACCGATTATCCTTGGCAGACCGATAGCCTGAAAAGTGGCGGCGGCTGACAGCCCCACAAGAAAGATCACAGCCAGTGAAAATAACATAATTATACCTCCCAAAAATCAAAAAAGCTGACAACTCCTGCGTAAAAAACAGAAGTCATCAGCTTAATAAGCGGTTTAGGTTTCCCAGGGGAGAACATCATTCCCCGATATGAGATTTTACTATTGTATTCTACCACATCACTGTGGTATTGTCAAGACCCTAGCAGGTCTGTGGTTGGGCTTTTTTCATTTTTGTGGTCTGGCGCTGAGCCATAACAAGCTTGTAGTATACGCCTTTTTTCTGCATAAGTTCAGCGTGAGTGCCGAACTCTGCAAGTCTGCCCTTGTCAAGGACGATAAGCCTGTCAGCGTTGCTGAGGGTGGAAAGTCTGTGAGCAATGGCAATTGTCGTCCTGCCCTTTGTGAGCTTGCCCAAAGCGTCTTGTATCTGCTTTTCCGTCTGAGTGTCAAGAGAAGCCGTCGCCTCGTCAAGTATTATTATCTTAGGGTCATGGAGTATCGCTCTTGCAATGGCAATTCTCTGACGTTCGCCGCCCGAAAGCTGATAGCCCTTGTTGCCCACTCGGGTGTTGTAGCCGTCAGGGAGCTTTGTGATAAAGTCATGTGCATTCGCAATTTTCGCTGCCCTTATTACTTCCTCAAAGGTAGCGTCAGGCTTTGCATATGCTATATTTTCAAGTACGTTTCCGTCAAAAAGGAAAGTTTCCTGCAACACCACGCCCACCTGTGAACGCAGGCTGTGCTGTGCAATATCCTTTATGTTAACACCATCAATGCGTATCTCTCCCTGCGTGCAGTCATAAAGTCTGAGAATAAGATTTATCATTGTGGATTTTCCCACACCTGAGTGTCCCACAATGCCTATCATTTCGCCCTTGTTTATCTTGCAGGTTATGTCTTTCAGCACAGGATTGTATACCTTGTAGCCAAAATAAACGCCGTCAAATTCGATATCGCCTTGAATGTCAAGGTCAATAGGGTCATCACAATCACGAACGTCAGTGTCCTCGTCAAGTATCTCAAAGACCTTGCCTGCGGAAACTGAGGTGTCCGCAAGATTTCTCGGTATCTGTATGAGCCAGCGTATAGGCTCGTAAAGCATTGCAACATAGGTGGTGAACTGTATAAGCTGACCTAGTGTCATGGTGTGGTCAAGAATCATGTTTCCACCGAAATATAGTACGAAGAAGTTACCAATGGTGAGGATAAATTCTGAGGCAGGAATGGTGAGATACCACATCATTTCCGCACGAACACAGCTTTTCGCCCAGCGTTCGGAACATTCTGTGTAGCGCTGTATCTCCCTTACCTCGTTGCCGTAGGACTTTACAACTCTTATGCCGTTTAAAATATCATGCAAAGTTTCTCCGTGAGAAACGCCGTTTTTCCATACCTTTGTGTAGCGTATCGCCATGGCGTCAAAAAGCTTTTGCACTATTATGAAAACTATCGGCACAGGCAAAACTGTCATAAGCGCGAGCCGCCAGTCCATAATAAAAAGCAGTATGCCTATTATCACAAGGGAAAGTATTTTTACTATGGCGTCCTTGCCGTTTGCAGTGATGAAGTCCTCAAGCTTTGCGGCATCGCTTGAAACACGGTTGATAAGCTCGCCTGCTGTTCGCTTTGATATGGAGTTCATGGAAAGCTGCTGTGATTTTTCAAATATCTCCTGCCTAAGGTCACGTCCCAGATTGAGTGCGACCTTGAAGCTGTTTTTCATGTTGAAAAACTCAAACACTCCTGCCAAAAGCAGCAGGGTGACGATAGTGATGATAACTCCTGCAAGGCCTGCCCAATGGGTGCTTTTCGGGGTAACATACTTGTCGATTATAACTCTGTCAAGATATGGTGCAAGCACCCAAATAAGCTCGGAAAGTATCGTGCATATAACTGCGATCGCAAAATATTTCTTGTATGGCGCAATGCGTTTTATGAGCTTGACCATTGTCTTGCCCTTGCCTGTGCAGTAGATACATTCCTTTGCACCCTCCAGCGGCAGACCGCATTTGGGGCATACAGGCTCTTCCGTGTCAGTTATCTCCATAAGCTCACCTGTGCGCAAACAGTGGTCAAGAAGCTTCATAAGCTCGGCGTATCTGAGAAACTGATCCTGCGAAAAACCGCAGAAGCAGATAGTTTCACCGCTTTTCAGCGTTCCCTGAGCCATTGAAGTGCCTATCTGCTGTTTGCACTCAAACTCGGAGAAATCGTTTATGCTGTATTCAAGTGTTATCTCACTGCCGTTGTAAATGTATATCTTTTCTTTTGTCACGCAGAAATGTCCGTCCATTTTGTCGCCCTTACAGGTGAAGTTTGCAGGCAGAGAGTAAACAATGTCTGCCGGGGCATTCTGCGGCAGGGAAGTTTTTAGATCCATTTTTCACACTCCTTTCAGTGTGGTCTAACACCTTTTAGGTGTACATTTCAAGCACCTGACGGCTCTTTCTGTCAAGCTTATGAATGTCAGGACAGAAATATTTGTTGCCGTCTGCGTCGTTGACGTAGAGATAATCATAGCCTATCATTCTGAAATTCTGATACCAGTCACGGATACAGATAGTTTTCTGTCCCGAAGTTGTGTCAGCCTTGACAAAGATCGCACCACGCATATTGTCCTTTATGCTGTAGACCTTTGTTATCTCAGGCATATAGTATTTGTATTCAAGATAACTGTCAAGAAGCTTGTATTGCTCATCGTCAAGCTCCGCCATATCTTTTATCACGCCTATCTCACGGAACTCTTTTTCGGAATTTTCGTATGAAAGGCTTATGTAGGTGGTCTTTGAGTAAAATGGTATGAGCCTTGTGGGGTTTACCTTGTGATAAGTCCTGCCCTCATAATCGAGGGTAAGAAAACCGCTTTCTTCCTTTGCAAGGCGTATCTTTTTGCAGTCAAGCAAGGTCAGCTTATCGACCTCGTAGACCTCCTGCTCAGCAGTAATATTTTCAGCCATTGTGTTCATCTCCTTACTATTCGTTTATGAACTGCAGTGCTTCAGATTGCAGCTTGTAAAGCTCGAAATATTTGCCTTTTTCTTTTATGAGCTTGTCATGTGTTTCCATTTCTTTAAGCTCTCCATTTTCGATAACGCAGAGCATATCAGCGTCACGGAGAGTTGAAAGGCGGTGTGCGATAGAAATAATCGTCCTGCCCTGTTTCAGATTGTCGATAGCGGCTTGTATCTTTCGCTCTGTCCTTGTGTCCATGGAAGCGGTCGCCTCGTCAAGGATAAGTATGTTAGGCTTCTGAATGATAGCCCTTGCGATAGATATTCTCTGCTTTTCACCGCCTGACAAGGATATTCCGCCCTCGCCGACCTTAGTGTTATAGCCCTCAGGGAGCTTTGTTATAAACTCATGTGCGTTTGCGGACTTTGCCGCTTCGATAACTTCTTCCATGGCGGCGTCAGGGTTTGCATAGCGGATATTGTCAGCTATCGACCCTATGAAAAGGAAAGTTTCCTGTGAAACTATACCGATATTTCTGCGCAGATCGTCAAAAGCTATCTTCCTGATAGGCACGCCGTCAATGGTTATTTCGCCGCCTGTTACGTCATAAAGCCTTGCCATAAGGTTTATGATAGTGGATTTTCCTGCGCCCGTTTTACCAACGATTCCAAACATATGTCCAGCCTGCACCTTGAAAGAAACGTTTTTTATGATAGGATGTCCTGCTTCATATTCAAATGATACATTTTTAAGCTCGATATCGCCCCTCATGTTTTCCATGTGAACAGGGTGTTCGTCCTCTTTTACAGTAGGCAGAGCGTCCATTATCTCAAACATTCTTGATGCAGCGTCCATACATTTTGCCCAGCGGTCGCCTATCCATGTGAAAAAGTTGATAGGATCCATCGCCATTTCGGTATAGGAAATAAGTGCTGAAAGTGCGCCGAATAGTATGTGACCTTTTATAACAAGCACTGCGCCAAGGCAGAAAACAAGCTTGTTCACTATCCTATAGAACGTCCATATAACAGGGATAGTGTTTGCTATTCGTGAGTTTATCCTTGAGTTTATCAAAAATGCGTCAGTGTTTTTTACCCTATAGCGTTCTATCTCTCTGTCCTCACGGGCGAAAGCCTTTACCACACGCTGACCGTTCATAACGTCAGACAGAACCGAGTTTGCAGAACGCATTGCAACGTCATATTTGCGGTAAAGCTTGCGCTGGCTTTTGTAAAATTGGTGCTGAACTATCTCTATCACCGAGATAGTGAGGATTATACCAAGTGACAGAAGCGGCGAAATTGTGAGCATTATCACCGCAATGCCCACTATCTTTACCACGTTTGTAAGTCCGTATGGTACTATGTCCGTGAAAAACCAGTAGATGTTCTGACTATCTCTGTCGACTCTCGACATAAGCGAGCCTGTCTGCTTGCTTGTGAAAAAGTCAAGGGAAAGCCGCTGCATTGAGGAGAATATCTTCACTCTAAGCCGGTGCGTAACAACAGGCACGACCTTTGAGGTTATAATGCCTGAAATGATACGCATTATCATTCCTGCAATGTTTATGCCAACTATGAGCATTACTATCATGAGTATCTTGCCATAGTATTTTCCGTTTTCCGCAAGCACATCATCATAGAGCATTTGTGAACCGAATATCGGCGAAAGCACTGCGAAAACGTTGCTTAAAACTATGGTGAGCAGTATGAGAAATACCGCACCCTTAAATTCACCGAACATAGAAAGCAGGCGTTTGAACACCGAGCGTCTGTCTACACATCTCGGACAGACAGGGCGGTTAGGGTCAGGATAAGGCTCACCGCAGGTAGGACAGTGGGTCTTTACTCCTTCCAACAGGCGGTCGTCGATAGGCTCGTTCTTGGCTGTGCAGTTCACACGCTGGCTGAATTTCTCGAATTTGTCAGCAAAGCCAAGTGAGAACCTCGCTATAGGGAATTCCTTGCCTGACTTGTCCTTTATCATAAGTCTTGCGGAATTTGCATAGCGGTCAACATACATTTCTTCAATGCTGTCTATGGGGTATTCATCATAGCCTGATACTGTGAAGCTTACGAGATTTTTTCTCTTCTGCCCACGCTTCATTTTTCCGTATTCTTCATAGCCACGGAGTATGCAAAGGGTGTCTTTTGTGAAAGTTATGTATACGTCCACATATCCGCCCTCACCGTCAAGGTCAGCTTTTACGCAGTAAAGCAGCTCGTCAGTCATAACTCCACGCTTTAGCAGTTCGTTTTCTGCAAGCTGTGGCAAAACGTCAAAAAACTTCATGTATTCCCTCCTTTTCGGGATAAATTTCATATTCTTCCGATATAATTCTGTAAATTCGCATAATGTAACTGCCTATAACAGGTCAAAAAAAGACCTCTGATACCTGATATCAGAGGTCGCAATAGTTCTGCAGTATAATATCCAGAAAGCTGATAAAAATCTCATTAGCTTTTGGTAATAAGGGCAGGCAAAATGACATCTGAAAGGCTTATTGAACTTACATTGTTTGTAAGGCTTATATTCTCGTTAGTCTTTAGAAGATCAAAAAGAATATTTCTCATTTCACCCACCACCTTTTAGTTTATTTTTATAGCGTTTATCATTATACGAATTTTCGTGAAACATCACGCAAGGTTTATTATATAGCCAAACTTTCTATTTGTCAATAGGATTTTCCAAATTTTTTTTGCTTTTTGAGAAAGCTGCCCAGAATATCAGCACAAGAAGTATCACCGCAAAGCACATCCAGCCTATAAGGACCGGCAGACTTCTGTTTGAGAATGTGTCATAGTATCCTTTGAGGTAGATGAAACAGATAAGTGCAGGCACAACGTAGGCCATGTAGCTGCGAAGCCAGTTAGGGATATGCTTGCCCTTGCCAGTGTTGGCTTCCTTGATGAAGTTCTCCCAGCCCCAGCCGTTTTTGCGAACGCAGAAAAGCACTCCCACAAGAGAGCCAAGCGGCAGAAGATTTGATGATACCAAAAAGTCTTCAAGGTCCATGATAGTCGAACCTGCGCCCATTGGCTGGATATTTTTCAGCAGGTTAAATCCAAACACAGCAGGCATTGTAAGCACAAGTATCATCACAAGGTTTACAATAAGTGATTTTTTTCTGCTCCAATCCCACAGTTCCACTGACATTGTGATAATGTTCTCAAACACTGCGATAACGGTGGAAAGCGCCGCAAATGACATGAAGATGAAGAAGAATATTCCCCACAAACGGCTTGAAGCCATATGGTGGAAAACGTTAGGCAGAGTGATGAAAAGCAGTGACGGACCTGAGTCAGGCTCGATTCCGTATGCAAAGCAGGCAGGGATTATGATAAGTCCCGCAACGACAGCCACGGCAGTGTCAAGAACGATAACGTTCACAGACTCGCCTACAAGAGTGCGGTCCTTTTTCAAATAGCTTCCGAATATCTCCATTGTGCCTATGCCTATGCTTAGTGTGAAAAACGCCTGAGTCATTGCGGCAAAAAGCACTGATGTGAAGCCCTTTTCTTTAAAGACATCAAAGTTCGGCACAAGAAAGAATTTAAGCCCCTCAGAAGCGCCTTTCAGCCTGATAGAGTTCACCGCCAGCACCACCATGAGCGCCATAAGCAGTATCATCATAAATTTCGTTACCTTTTCAATGCCGTTTTGCAATCCCAGTGCGCAAACACCGATACAAAGTATGATAACGATAGCCGAGAATATAAGCATAAGCCACGGGGAAGCCTGCATATCCTTAAAAGCTTCAGCCGTTGCCGCTGTGCTTGAAGCGTCCAACGAGCCAGTGGCGTATTTGAAAGCGTAGTATAACATCCAGCCTGTGACCATTGTGTAAAACATCATGAGCAGATAGTTTCCTGCAATGCTCGTGTATTTTGTGCAGTGATATCGGCTACCTGGCTTTTCAAGTCGGTTGAAAGCCTGAGAAAGGCTTCGGTTGCTTCCTCTGCCTATGGCAAATTCACATATGAGTATTGGAAGACCCAACAGCACAAGGCAGATAAGGTATAGGAACAGAAAAGCTCCGCCGCCGTTTTGTCCGCAGATATATGGAAATTTCCACACGTTGCCAAGACCAATGGCACACCCTGCGGATACAAGTATAAATCCCAATCGTGATTGAAAGGTTGCTCTGTTTTTATTTTCGTTCATAATAATTCTCCTGTAAAAATAGTCATACAATCTCTATTATATAGTATATCTTATCTTTTGTCAAATTTTCACAAAGTATCATATTACTATGCTAAAACGTGTTAAAAACAAGCCTTTCAAAAACGCAAAAGCGGGACGTCGAGAGCGCCGTCCCCTACATATACTGCAAAAATGTTTTGTGAAATTTGCCGAAAACAAAAACCCTCCCAAATGCGGCGGTGACTTAGGAAAACATTGAAGCAAGGAACGGTGTAGCTTAACGGCTATGCCGTTCTTTGCTCTTTTTTACTTGTGTTGCGGGCATTTTCGATTGCCCGTGTGAAGTCAAATGCACCGATGAAGTTATAGACGATGGTGATTTCCCGTGTTCTGGATTTCTTGTCAACATGAGAAACTTCAATCCTGTCAATGAAAGCACGGAGAACAGCCGCGTCAAGCTCCTGCAAATCCGTGTACTTCTTCACGGCAGCGATAAACGCCTTAACATTGGTTTTCTGCTGCTCCTGCTGCTTCAGATCCTTGCGCAGGACTTCTGCCATTGATTTCAGGTTGCTTTGTTCCAGCTCGTAGTCATGGGACATTTTGATAAACCGTTCGTCTGACAGTTTTCCAATCACGTTGTCCTCATACAGTCGGGAGATAATGCGGTCAAGCTCTGCAATCCGCGTGTCCGCCTTTGCCAGCGTTTCGCGCTTCCGAACAAACTCGGCATCCCTGTCCCGCATATCGCTCTCGGCTGCGTCCTGAATGAACTCCGCTTCATGCTCTGAAACATAGGAGATTGCTTCCCGCAGATTTCGCAGAACAATTTCATGCAGCACGACGTTCTTGATAGAATGGGTCGTGCAGAGATCCTTGCCCTTGCGGTAGGTGGAGCAGATGAAGTATTTCTGGTTCTCTGCAAAGTTGGTAGCGCGGCATTGATACATTTTGCCGCCGCACTCTGCGCAATACAGCAGCCCGGAGAACATACCCATTTCACCCATCTTGGTAGGGCGGCGACGCGCCTTGCGAATGTTCTGAACAATCAGGAACACGCTTTCCTCGATGATTGGCGGCTGGGTGTTCTCAAAAATCACCCAATTCTCAGGGTCATTCCAGATTTTCTTCTTGCTCTTGTAGGACTGCTTTGTAGTCTTGAAGTTTACGGTATGCCCCAGATAGTCTACGCGCTCCAAAATGCGGGAAACCGTTTCATTTGTCCATTTGTACGGATCTGCTGTTGGCTTGTTGCTGGTCGGCAGACCTTTCGCATGGCAATAGGCGGTTGGGTTCAAGATTTGCTGCTGTTTGAGCCATTTAGCAATCTGCGTGGGGCCTTTGCCGGACGCACACAGGGAGAATATCTTCTGTACGACGGCTGCGGCTTCTTCATCGACGATCCATTTCTTTTTGTCCTCTGGGCTTTTCATATAGCCATAGGGCGGAATGGTCGTCAAATGCTCGCCGGACTTGCCTTTGCTCTGCCATGTAGCGCGAATCTTCTTAGAGGTATCGCGGGCATACATTTCGTTGAACACATTGCGGATCGCGGTAAACTCACTTTCGCCGCGTGTGCTGTCCACGCCGTCATTGACGGCAATGAAATGAACGCCAAACTCCGGGAAAACAACATCGGTATACATTCCCACTTGGAGATAATCGCGCCCGAAGCGGCTCATGTCCTTTACGATGACGCGCTTGATCCGCCCTGCCTTGATGTCGGCAAGCATACGCTGGAAGCCCGGACGGTTGAAGTTTGTGCCGGAATAACCGTCGTCCTCGTCATAATGGCGGTAGGCGGTAATCCCGTGATCCTTGCAGTAGCGTTCCAGAATCTTCTTCTGGTTCGCTATGGAGTTGCTTTCACCATCCAGCTTATCTTCCTGCGAAAGTCGCTCATACAGAGCGGTCAGACCTTCTTCCTCTGCTTCCGTAGATAGCCCCTTGGCATAGAACTGCAAGACATTATCGCGGATTACGCTGCGAAGCTCATTGCTTAAACTGTCCTGCGGCGTCAAGCTCTGAAAGGTAAATCCTGTCATCTGCACTCACCGCCTTTCTCGGAAGAATTGCGGTAGGCGTTGACAATGCCGTGATATAGATTTCGGCAAAGGGGCAGATCGCCGTCTGTAATGGAGTAAATCGGAATACCACGCTGCTCCATATCATCAAGGAACTCCACCGCTGCAAGATAGCTGCGGTAAAGTCGGTCAAGCGATACGACAACGATTTTCTGCACGCGGTTCTCATGGATTTCTGCAATCAGATTTTGAAACGCCGGACGCTCTGCGGTCAGGCCGTTGTACCCATTGTCCATGAAGAACATATAGGTGTCCGCTCCGCTTTCCTGCGCATGGCTCAAAAGTCGGTGCATTTGATTGTCAAGGTTCAGGTCTGTTTGTTTGTTCGCCGCACGGTAGTAATATGCGGTGATTTTGTCGGGCTGCTTTTTCATGTTGCCTCCTATTCCGGCAGCCGGACAAACAGGTTATTTATATTATACCAGGGATCTCGCTCGCCGTCATTAGGCGGGTTCAAAATTATTTGTAACTTTTTTACCCCGCAAGTCATTCTGAATCAGGCGGCGCACCTTTGTCACGGCGTCCTCTTTCGCGCCGTCTTTGACGACGGCCTTGACGATATACGTTATATCCCCGATCTTGTACTCGCGTACAATCGGGGACGTTGTTTTCTTCATGGTTGTTTCCATAGAAACAAATCCCCCTTTCATGGGAAACGAAATAACTACAAAAGGGAAAATAACAAAACGGACGGCTGCTGGCGCAGCTCCAAGGGAGTTTCACCCCCGCACGGTTCTCGTGCAGCCCTACCCATCGCCTGCGACGCTTTGAACGCTCGGACTATGGCTGTAAGGTCGTATCATTATGTGTTTTGCGCGTCATCGCCTGCAAGTTGCCACACTTGCGTTACGGCTCGGTATTTGTCGCTCGGCATATCCTCTCGGATATACGTCATGGCGTACCAGCCGCCCAGCTCGGCGCAAAAGGAACGTACCCGTTTTGCCTATGATGCGCCGCCGTTCTCTTGCGGGCATATTTGTCAAGGTGCATCGGACAGAAACGAGGAAAGGGGGAAAAACACGTTTCTGTCAGGCGTCGGTTATCTCACGCGGAATGTGAGCAGCTTGGTAATGAGCTTCGTTTCCAGCTTGCGCCGCAGTTCTTCATCCACGCAGAGATGGGGATTGCCGTACTCGTCGTAAAGCTCACGCATCGACAGACGGGCTATGTACCCTGCATAGTGTTTCAGAACGGCGTTGATCGCTTCCACGTCACCGCCAGCAGCCGCTTCAATGACGGTCAGCGGCAACAGACGGTTATTCTTCGATTGACTTGTCATCTGTTTTCTCCTCCCATCAGGTTTTTCAGCAGCTTTAGGGTGCTTGTCCTGCGATAGGCAACGGAACGGCGCACCATGTTCAGCACATTTGCAATTTCAGCGTCGGACATATCAAGGAAGTAGGACAGCAGGATAATATCTCTGCGGTCAACAGGCAAAGCGGAGATTGCTTCCGCCAGCGTTTCATCGTCGATACAAACCGAATGACCGATGACTTCAAATGTGCGGCTATCCGTGAAATAGGTGTCACGGACAGCGAACTGTTCCAGCACTTCGATGGGCAGCTCAGAAAAATAGACCTCTCGGTTTCTTTTCCGTGCCAGCGCGTCCTGATAGTCCCGCGCTTCGTTCCGCAGTACCTTTTTGCAGAACGCATCAAAGGAGTGCTGGATATGTTCTTCGTGCGAATGAGGCTTCATGTATTCACCTCCCTTCGCGTCCGCAAAGGCGGGTGATACGGTTTTCTTCCCCTTTCGCCACTACTACGGTCTGCATCATGCGT
>NZ_FR890737.1:0-643 GCF_000435935.1 Ruminococcus sp. CAG:57
TGGTCAGTCCCGGTCTGCGGACAACTGCCGCATAGGGGATCTCTCTGCCTGCCTCGATAGCCGCCTTGACAGCCGTCTTGCTTATGTCAGGATCTTTGTATTTCAGCAGGCTGTCATCATTGACCTTTGCCCACTCCACAAAGGCTTTCGGGTCTGTTATCTCGGTGCTTTCCCTGCCCTTTGTAATGCTGATCTTAGCCATAACGCCCTCTATTTTGTTAAGGTTGACCCTCTGCATACTGTTCATAAGATAAGCTTTAAGGCTCTCTGCCTGCTTGACTTTCTGCTCACGTCTTGCTTTGAGGGCTTTCTCCTCTGCTTCAAGCATTTTCGCTTCGCTGTTCAGCACCTTGACATAAGCCGCAACGTTCTCCGCCTTGTCCGTAAACTCAGCCTCAACGCATTCAAGGGTATCAAACCACACCTTTTCAGCCTCAGCCTTTTCCTCTGCCGTAAGCTCGGCATTTTCCGTCATATCTTCAAGGCTGTCAAAAAGCCTCTGAAAATCGTTTGTAAGCTCATAAAGTTTCATTTTTATACCTCCAGTTTTGAATTGATTATATCCGCAAGCTGTCTTGCTTTTTGTGTGAAAAGTCCGTAATTGTCGCTGTCATTATGCTCATTCACGAAGTCCACGAGCCTT
>NZ_FR890738.1:0-2028 GCF_000435935.1 Ruminococcus sp. CAG:57
AGCGATGTGGCTCAGGTTTTTATTGACAAAGGCACTCAACTACCGCCATCTCCTTGTTGCAGTAGCGGAAAATAAAGTCAACACCGTGACCATCTTCATCGAATACAAGTTCGATAACGCAGTAAGCCAGAGGCATTTCGTCCATAATACTGCACTTTTCGTAGAAACCCAACGGCGGGTCGAATTCCTCCTTAGGCGACGGAACTTCTAGCCCAAGCTCCTTACGCAGCCGATGTGGATGGGCTGCGTAAGGAGCTTTGACAAGACCGAGTTTGATCTTGCTTCTGCAGAGAATACAACAATTGAAAACGCACCAACAGACACAACTGCTTTTGGCATTTCCGGAGGTGCGATCACAAAAGATCAGAAGATCGGAACTATTACAGTAAAGATCACCTCAGACACGTCAGATCCCTCAGACATCACTATGGTGAAAAATTTGGAGGATCTGCGCGGTGTATTTGAAAATGGTGGCAAGGCAAAGCTAAACAGCGATCTTAACGGAGCATACGAGATGCTGACGCTTTCGTCAGGAAAAGATCTGGAGTTTTATCTGAACAGAAAGACGCTGAGCAACGGTACTATCGGTTGTTATGTGCAGATGAATGGAAGAGCTGAACAACATCTGATCGTTGACAATTGTACTCTGAATGGGTTGGGCGACAATAATAATTACTCAGATGTGACCTTGAGAGATTGTGTCATCATGAAAGATTGCTTTACCAGCTATGGCGGCATTTGGAAATTCGAGGGAGTCAATAATATTATCGGAACAATGAAAGTTAAGAAAGATGTCACTATTTCCGGCGACTTTACGTTAGGGACGCTTAAAGTTCCTATGGTTACTACCGGTACGCCGACCTTAAAACTGTCGGGTAATATTCGGATAGGCAAATTCTCCTTTGATAGTGTTTATAGAGAAGAGGCAAAGATCATCTGCGGTGTGGGTACATATAACTTTAAGCCGGATGAATATGAAACAGGCAGATATGGCGGTATTCAACTAGCAGAAGGATGCACCGTCAGCGGACCTGATGAGAACGGCATTTACACCGTTACAGCGGAATAAGGAGGGCAGAAAAATGACAAAAGTTATTATATCCATACTGTCGCTGGCAATGACAGCTTCTATGGCGGTCCCTGCCTTTGCGGACACCACTGCCGACGTGCAGGGCAAATATAAGGCAGGTGCGGAATCTCCTGTAACTATATCCGCCGACATTACTTGGGAAGATATGACCTTCGATTACACCGAGGGCGAAAAGACTTGGAATCCTGAAACACATCAAGTCGATTAGGCAGACGGCAAATGGACCAGCGACACAAAGGCTATCACAGTTACAAATCACTCTAATGTGGGCATTATGGCGAAGTTTAATTTTGCTTCCGAGGGTGATATTGAGGGCAGTTTCACTAAAGACGGCACCTCAACTGACAAACTTGCGCTTGACACTATAAAGAATTTGGATGAAGGCTCAGCCGCTCCGTCTGACACGATGAACTTCGGTATTACTGGTGGTGCTATCAGTGAAAATTGCAA
This sequence comes from Ruminococcus sp. CAG:57, assembly GCF_000435935.1. Taxonomy (NCBI): domain Bacteria; kingdom Bacillati; phylum Bacillota; class Clostridia; order Eubacteriales; family Oscillospiraceae; genus Ruminococcus; species Ruminococcus sp. CAG:57. The sequence goes on from NZ_FR890738.1 coordinate 1,541, forward strand.
GCTGGGAACTATCACGGTGTATATCACTCCTAATGACAACAGCAACTATATCTTAACAGAAGCTGAACTTACTGAAGCCGCTGTAAAAAAACGCACAATGAAAGAAGACTGCTTTCTACCCCGGAAAAAAGGTAGAAAGCAGTCTTTTTTTTGTGGTATAATACTATGCACTGTTTTGTATGTGTCAAGTTTTATTATACAGGATCAACTTTATTTTTCGCAAATAAGTTTACGCTGCTTTATATGCTTTCTACCGGAATTTGCAAAAAAAAATTAGGCAGCCGTTACCGACTACCTAAAGAACATATTCTATTCTGCAATGACCTTGTATATGATAAATGCCCATAGTGCAAGAGAAATTATCATCACCATATAAAAATACCAGTGTTTTGTTTTGTGACGGAAAAATTCCATGCCCAGAAATCCTCCTGCAAAGCCGCCAAGCAGGCTCAGACCAAGAAGCGTTTTCTCAGGTATCCGCCATTTGT